>DASQBH010000700.1:0-9281 GCA_035635315.1 Longimicrobium sp. | reverse complement strand
GCAGGAGAAGCCCAGGCGCGGCCGCAAGGCGGGGGCGCAGCCGCCGGCGGCCATGCCGGCGTTCCGGTCGGGGATCGCGTTCGGCGACATGCCCATGAACGTGCGCGACCAGATCGAGCTGCACTGCACCAGCCACTCGGTGCCGCTGGAGCAGTCGCAGTACAGCATCAGCTCGTCCACGATGTTCGAGCGGACGATGGAGTGGATGCGCAACCACCGGCGCGAGCAGCGGCGGCCGGTGCGCATGCCGGCCACGGTGCACGTGGGTGGCGGGAGAAAGAAGCGCGGAAAGCAGCGGGTGGGCTTTCTGGAGGAGATCAGCGCCGGTGGCGCGCGGCTGGTGATGGACGAGCCGGTGCCGCCGCACACGCTGGTTCGCTTCGAGGTGCCGGGGACGGGGGTCCGCGGCACGGGGCGGGTGGTGTTCGCACGCGCCATAGAGACGCCCATCGGCGTACGCTTCGCGGTTGGCGTGCAGCGCAGGCGCCGCATGGACATCGGACCCGTGAAAGGGGTTGAGAGGATGCACGTGAGCAAGTTATTGGGCCGCGCAGGCAAGGCGGCCGTGGTGGGGATCGCGGTGGCGCTGGCGGCGCCGGCGGCGGCGCAGCTGCAGCCGGTGGTGTACGCGGCCACGGAGTTCGACGCCGAGGACCTGCAGCTGTACCTGGTGGGCGCGTCGGTCAGCTCGCCGGGAACGGGGCTGGGGTTCACCGCCGGGCTCAGCGCGTTCTACCTGGTCTATCCCGCGGACAACGACGAGACGGAGTCGCTGACCTCCGTCACGCCCAACGTGGGCGTGCGCTACGGGCTCAACGGCGGCGCCGTGGCGGCCACCGTGGGCTATGCGCTGGTGAGCGGCGAGGACGACGACAATACGGTGCCGGACAACGCCATCGGCGCGCCGGGGGGCGGCGAGGACGGCCTGGTCACGCAGGTGCAGGGGAACTGGTGGGGCGACGGGCGGCGCTCGGGTCAGGCGATCGCGCTGTACAACTTTGGCGCGGAGTACTACTGGACCAACTTCCGCGGCTCCACCCGCGTCATCGACACGGGCGACTACACGGGGCTGAACGCGGGGCTGGAGGCCGGTGTGCAGGGCGGCGGCGACGGCGACTACCAGGCGTTCCAGGTGGGCGGGCTGCTGGAGTACCAGCTTACCCCCGGCGTGCGCCTGGTGGGCGTCGTCGGCGGCAAGTCCGACAACCGCGACGACTCGCCCAGCGTGTTTCCCTACGTGAAGCTGGAAGCGGTCGCGCTGCCGCGGCTGTTCTGATAGGGCGATCGAGGGGGATGGGATGAACGAAGCGGCGGGCGTGGATTTCGATCCACGCCCGCCGCCGTTTATCGATAAAAAGGCGAGTGTGTACAATTGACCAATGTCGGGATAAAGGGACAAAATGGCCGATAGAGCTAATAGAGTAGAAATGTCCAAAGAGACAATTATCTGAATATCACTAATGATAGTTCGCAACAACAGAGAGGGGAGCGGCACTATTGCCGTTCCCCTCTCGCTCCTTTCTCCACCTTAGGCGGCCTCCATCCCTTGGGAGGTGGTGGCGTGTTGACGAGCCGCCGGACCGCGCACTCGAAGGCGTCCGGATCAACGGGCGGCAGGTCATGCGACTTCGCTTTTCGGCTCCATCGGGGGGCCTCACTTACACAGGGGTTGACATTCACCTTGCCGATTTACATTGTTTAACCTACACATGGCCGAGATGCCATGCCGACGACAGGTCCGGGGCTATCGCCGGACCCCCTGAACCGAGGCACCTTAAAGGGGCCCTCCCAACAGTCCTAAGACTGGGGAGGGCCCTTTTTGCCGTAAACCACTCTAGTCATGCATGCAGCCCATGCCGAGCCCCAACTCGAAAGTCTACTCCTTCCGGCTGAACGAGACGGATGAAAGGCAGAGAAGCGATGGCTAAGCCAACCGATCAGATCAACTACCGAGGCTGGCGTGTAGGCGTTAGCACTCCGCTTGGATTCTTCGCGCTGGTGCTCCTCGTGATGGTCCCGGTCCTGGCGAGTCTCGCCGCAGCAACTGACGCTCAGAGAGGGCTTCTTGTCGTCGCCTTGATAGGAATACCATCAATACTCGTGGCTGTCGTCGCATTCCTTGCGGTTTGTCATCCGGGTGCGCTGGATGGAACGAAGACGACCAAGCGCACAAAGCGGCAAACGAAATTCCCCCGGCGTGCGACTCATCCAGCCGCAGTCGACCGAACTGCAGCAAAGAGACAAGAATAGTGATAATGAGAGGTGGTCGTCGCGTCAAACAACTAAACGAAGCGGCGGGCGTGGATCAGAATCCACGCCCGCCGCTTTTTCGCGTCGCTCGCCGGGATCAGGGGGGCAGGATGCCGCAGGTGCTCATGCAGCCCGTACACTGGGCGGCGTAGATCGAGTCCTCCTCGCCGGGGACGAACGTCTCCACGACGAGGCTTTCGGGATCGAGCGGCTTGGCCATCGGTCCTCCACGTTGGATGGAAAGACAGCCCGGTGCATCGTGCACGGGGCACGCACATCTGCTCCACGAACGCACAGCAGTTCGTTGTCTACGATGACGCACAAGGAGCGATGTGTGGTGCCGGCACGTTAACCTGCCGTCGCGTATTCCGCAAGCATGGTCGGAAAAGGCGCATAACGGGCGCGGGAAAGCGAGAAGACGCAGAGGATTTTTGGATACCATTCTCTGCGTCCTCTCCTTTTTCTCCACGCCTCCGCGTGAAACCGCCGCGCTCAGCCCACCATGACCGCCTGGCCGACGACGACGTCCACGGGCCAAGGCGCGCGGTACGCCTCGGGGGCGGTGGGGCAGAGCGGCGCCAGGGTGCAGCGCTCGCAGAAGGCGCGGCGCGCGGTGCAGACGGCGCGGCCGTGGTCGATGATGCGGTGCGTAAAGATCACCCGTTCCGGCATCCGCAGCACCTGCAAGAGGTCCTGCTCCACCTTCTCCGGGTCCTCCTCGCGCGTAAGCCCCAGCCGCGCGGCGATGCGCTTGACGTGCGTGTCCACCACCACGCCCTCCGCCATGCCGAATCCCACGCCCAGCACTACGTTGGCCGTCTTGCGCCCCACGCCGGGAAGCTGCGTCAGCGCGTCCATGTCCATCGGCACCTCCCCCCCGTGCCGCTCGACCAGCGCGCGGCCGAGGCCGATGAGCGCCTTTGACTTGTTGCGGAAGAAGTTGAGGGTCTTGAGGTGGTCCTCCATCTCCTCCTGCGACGCGTCCGCAAAGTCCTGCGCGGTGCGAAAGCGGGCGAAGAGCGCGGGCGTCACGCGGTTGACCGCCGCGTCGGTGGTCTGCGCGCTCAGGACGGTGGCGACCACCAGCTGCAGCGGGTTTTCGTGGTCCAGCGAGCAGCGGCTGTCGGGGTAGAGCGAGGCCAGCCCGGCCAGGATGGACGCGACCCGCTCACGCCGCGCCTTTTTGCTTTCTCTCGGCAAGAAACTCCTCCAGATCGTCCAGATCCCACGTATTCAGCACCTGCGGCGCGGTGAGCCACGCCTTGCGGGCGATGTTGATTCCGTACGCCACGTTCCCCAGCGCCCCCGTGGAGTGCGCGTCGGGGTTGATGGGGACCAGGATCCCCTTCTCCGCCGCGTAGCGCGCGTTCTCCCAGTTGACGTCCAGGCGGTGCGGGTCGGCGTTGATCTCCACACAGGTGCCGTGCTCCGCCGCCGCGTCGATCACCGCCTTTACGTCCACCGCGTAGCCGCTGCGCTTGAGCAGCAGGCGGCCGGTGGCATGGCCCAGGATGGTGATGTGGGGGTTGGATACCGCCCGGATCAGCCGCGCCGTCTGCTCCTTTTCCGGCAGTGCGAAGTTGCTGTGGACGGAGCCCACCACGTAGTCGAAGGCGCGCAGCACGTCCGCCGGATAGTCCAGGCTCCCGTTGGCCAGGATGTCGGACTCGATCCCCTTGAACAGGCGGAAGCGCTTTTTCCCCTTGCCCCCGTGCTCCGCGTTCCACGCGTCGATCTCGCGGTGCTGGCGGCGCACGGCGGTCACCGGCAGGCCCCCCGCGTATCCCGCGGACTGCGAGTGGTCCGCGATCCCCAGGTAGCGCCACCCGCGCTCCCGCGCCGCCTCCGCCATCTCCGCCACGGAGGCGCGGCCGTCGGAGTACGTGGTGTGGCAGTGAAAGGTGCCCTGCAGGTCGTCCACGTCCACCAGCTCGGGCAGCGTTCCCTCCGCCGCCGCCTCGATCTCCCCCCACCCCTCGCGCAGCTCGGGAGGAATAAAATGGAGGCCGAGCACTTTGTACACCCCTGCCTCGTCCTTCGCCGCCCGGCGCCGCGTTCCCGCGTAGAGGCCGTCGGCCTCCAGCCGCAGCTTCTGCGACTTTGCCCGGGCGCGCAGCTGCTCCACGTGCTTCTCGCTCCCCGTGGCGAAAACCAGGGCGGTGGGATACGCGGCCGGCGTCACGCAGGTGAGCGTCGCCTTGACCCCGTCCGCGAACTCGATCTCCGCCCGCGCGTCCGCGTCGTCGTGGTCCGCGCGCTCCACACCCTGCAGCGCGCGAAAGGCGGCCAGCACGGTCTCCGGGTCCTCCGATGCGGCCACCATGTCGATGGAGTCGATCACCTCCAGCCGGCGCCGCACCTGCCCGGCGGAGCTGGCGCGGATGACGCCGGGGAGCCCCTCCACCAGCTCCAGCAGCGCGGCGGCCGCCTCCACCGCCCGGTAGTAGCGCCGCCTGCCGCGCATGGAGCGGGCAAAGGCGACGCCCTTGAGGATCAGCTCCGCCGTCTTGACGCCGAAGCCGGGGAGCGCCGCCAGCCGGCCGGCCGCCGCGGCCTCTTCCAGCTTGTCGAGCGAATCGATCCCCAGCTCCTTGTAGAGCGTGCGGCCGCGCTTGGTGCCCACGCCCTTGATCCGCATCACGTCGTAGAGACCGACGGGCGTCTGCTCGCGCAACTCCTCCAGCATCCGCGAGGTGCCCGTGGTCACCAGCTCGTTCAGCACGCCGGCGATCCCCTCGCCCACGCCGGGCAGGGTGCGCAGCTCGCCGGCGGCGGCGAGCGCCGTGAGGTCGGCGGACGACGTCTCCAGGGTGCGGGCGGCGGACTGGAAGGCCTTGGCGCGGAAGGGGTTGCCGCCCACCACCTCCAGCAGCATGGCGATCTCGCCCAAGGCCGCCGCGGCTTCGCGTGCCGTCATCCGCCGCCCAGCCGCACGCGGTGAAAGTCCAGCCGCGAGTACGGCGGAGATCCGGGCCGGTCCCAGGCGCGGCGCTCGGGCGCGGGGGCGGGCGTCACGTCCTCCACGTGGTTCTCGATGTACCAGAGCGCGCGCGCCACCAGCTTGATCGCCTCGGAGGTGGTGAGGATGGAGTACAGCCCCGCGATCTCGCCGCCGGGGAGCACGTTCTCGAAGTCCTTGCCCGCGTCGCGCCCCGGCTCCGTCCACACGGGGGGGATGCCGTCGCCCACCTCGGTGTCGAAGGGGACCACGCTGAAGCCGGCGCGCATGCGGTGGATGCCCAGCACCATCAGCACCTGCACGTCGGTGAAGTCGATGTCCAGCGGATCGCACCCGCCGCAGATGGTGACGAAAAAGCCGTCCACCGGCTCCGGCGGCACGTCGGTGCCGATGCTGGCCCAGAACAGGTTGGGCGGAAGCTGCAGGTACACGCTGTCGAAGGGCGTGGTGAACTGCCACCCCTCCAGCCGCGGCGCGCCTTCCACCAGGTAGCGCGCAACGGTCTGGTCCAGCACGTACAGCCGCCGCCCGAAGCGCCAGAAGTTGAAGGCGTGATAGAAGAGCGCGCGGTACTCCTCCAGCATCTCGGGAGGCGCTTCGGGGGGGATGATGTCGCGGATGGAGTCGCCTGCGGAGCCCAGAAAGACGAAGCGCTCGCGGCGCGCGGGGTCTTCGCCGCGGCCCTCGGCCTCGTCCTGGATCATGGGGAACACGCGCGACTCGAAGTCGCCGTCCATGAACGCCAGCTCGTACGGCGTAAGCCGCGCCGTCCCCGCCGCCTCGCCTGCGCCAGAACCTTGCGCGCCGTCCGCGCCGTCCGCGCCGTCCGCGGCATCGGTGCCGTAGGTGCGCGGTACGCCGTCCTGGCGCTCGTCCCCGCCGTTCCGCATTCCGTCCTCTCGCTCCTCCACCACCACGTCCCTCCTGTTCATGCGCTAACCTTGAGGCGCTTCCGCCGGCTCCGCGTCCGCCCCCTCCGCTCGCTCAGGCTCGCACCTCCCCCAAAACTGCTGGGGGAGGTTGGAGACGCCGACGGATTCCAGCCTCTTCGGCTGGCTCCGAGGTCCGCCCCCTCCGCTCGCTTAGGCTCGCACCTCCCCCAAAACTGCTGGGGGAGGTTGGGTTACCGACGGGACCGGGGCTCGTCGACGGGGGCCCCGCTTCGCCTGACGCGGTGCCCCTCCCCCGGCCCCTCCCCGTTCGTTCCTCACGGAGAGGGGAGAATTCGATCGCGCTTCGGACGCCTTCTACCGTTCTCCCTCCCCCACGCAGTTTGTGGGGGAGGGCCGGGGAGGGGGGCGCCTGCCGCTCGCGTCCACCTCTCCGGAGCGCCCAGTCCCCCGCCCTACCTCAACCTCCCCCAGCAGTTTTGGGGGAGGTGGGCCGGTGGTGCCGGCCCGGAGGAGGCGCTTCCCGGAGCGTCCGAAGCGCCTTGACCTTTCCCGCCCGGCAAATTGCCCGCCGTCAGCCCTCGACCAGGAACCAGTCCTCCGGCTCCACCGTCCACTCCCCCACGTCCGGCTCGTCGCGCGTGAAGAGGCCGCGCAGCGACTCGCGAAAGCCGCGGCGGCGCACCAGCACCACCGCCGTCTCGCCCGGCCCGGCTCCGAAACCCTCCAGGTACATGAACGCCACGTCGCCCAGCGCCTCCGGGCGCGGCAGCGAGACGCGCCGGCCGCCGACCTCCGCCACCACCTCTTCCAGGTGCGCGAACTCGTCCGCGGTCAACTCCACCTCCACGAACACGTCTCCATCCACCTCCCACCCGCCCTCGTCCAGCGGCTCGCCGGAGCGGTAGAAGAGCGGATCGAAGGCAATCCCCTCGCGCCGCTTGAAGTTCTCGTCCGCGGCGTAGTCAAAGTCCTCCAGCGCGTCCTCGCCCGCGGTGCTCTCGCGGTGGTGCCGCACCTCGTGCACCACCGTCTCGTGCAGCTCGCCCTCCCAGTCGAACTCCGGGTCCAGCTCCGCCAGCGCCGCGAAGGAGCCGTAATACAGGTGCACGCCGGAGCGCAGCGTCTCGGGTGTGTCCATCCCCAGGTCCAGCTCGCCCGTGGCGCACTCGCCCAGCGTGTAGACCTCCGGCAGCTCCGGGTGCGGCACCGCCTCTTCGCTTACGGCCACGTACTCCACGCCGCCGCGCAGCTCGGGCGGGATGGAATCGAAGATCTCGTGCGCGCGGCGCTCGAACTCGTCAAGGGTCATCGGGCGATCGTCGGGACGGGATGGGTTCGTTGGATGAGGATGCGTGTGGCCGCGAGGGCGGCCCCCGCCGCGATCCCCAGCGCCCACGAGCGCGGATCGCGCCACACCACCAGCTTGTACCACGTGGCCTCCGCGGCCAGAAGGCCGATCAGCAGCAGAAAGCGCGCGGACCGCACCGTCAGCCCCGCGTAGGCGTAGAACAGCATGTGTCCGCTGAACGGCACCGGCAGCCCGGCGAAGCGGATGGCGCCGAGGACGGTCGCGGCCGCATCCACCGCCAGCGCGACGGGCCGGTCTGCATCCATCCGCGCCACCCGCAGCCACGCCCAGGCAAAGAACGCGACGAAGAACGGTGCCACGTACAGCAGCAGAAAGCGCCGCGCCGCCGGTCCATCCACCACCAGCGCCCCCGCCGCGAACAGCAGCGGCACGCCCACCGCACCCGCCAGCATCGCACGGCGCAGCGGTTCACGGTGGCGGATGATCACGTGGCGCAGCGCTTCCAATCGATCGTATCCTCAGAAGCCGTGTTGAACTTGCAAGCTCGGTCATCCTGAGGGAGCGCCGCGGGAAAACCGTCCCTCCGCACAACCCTTTGCGCGCGACCGAAGGACCTTCTCCCGGCCGTCGTGGGGCACGCTCCCGGGCACAAATCCAGCCCCACGGTTCTGCCGGCAAGGTCCTTCGGTCGCCGCCCTGCATCCTGCAAGCAGAAGGTCCTGCCCGGCGGCTCCCTCAGAGGGTGTTGCTAAATCTCAGGCATCGGAGAGAAGCGGTGTCATCCTGAGGGAGCGCACCACGTGTAATTAGAAATCACACAAGTACCTGCGCGCGACCGAAGGACCTTCCCGCGGCCGTCGTGGGGCACGCTCCCGGGCACAAATCCAGCCCCACGGTTCTGCCGGCAAGGTCCTTCGGTCGCCGCCCTGCATCCTGCAAACAGAAGGTCCTGCGCGGCGGCTCCCTCAGGATGACATGTCGCGGGTCGTGGCGTGGGTACCCGGTCTCCGTCCCCATCACCCCATCACCCGTTCACCCGTTCACCCGTTCACAGCCTCCGGGCGCACGAAAGGCGCGGAGCCGAGGCGTCCGCGCCCTTCGTGGATGGTGCACCGGCGGACGCGGTCAGTCCAGCTCGTCGATGCCGTTGATGATCTTGCCCACCAGCCCGTACTCCTTGGCCGCGTTCACGTCCAGCCAGAAGTTGCGGTGGGTGTCGTTCTCGATGCGCTCGAAGGGCTGCCCCGTCTCGCGCGCAAAGATGCGGTTGATGCGCTCGCGCATGCGGATGATCTCGTGCGCCTCGATGGCGATGTCGGCCGCCGTGCCGCCCGCGCCGCCCGCCGGCTGGTGCAGCAGAAAGCGCGTGTTGGGGAGCGCGTAGCGGTCCTCCAGCGGCGCCGCCACGTAGATCAGCGCGCCGGCGCTGGCCACCCACCCCGTGCCGATCATCCGCACCCGCGGCTTGATGAAGCGGATCACGTCATGGATGGTGTCGCCACTCTCCACGTGCCCGCCCTGCGAGTTCACGAAGATGTTGATGGGCTTGTCGCTGTCCGCCGCCATGGCCAGCAGCTGGCCGATGACGTTGGACACCAGCTGCTGGTCGATCCCGCCGCTGATGATGAGCGTCCGCGACTTGAACAGCCGGTCGCGGATGGTATCCGTCAGCGCGTTGGGCGGCGCCTTCTGGTCGTCCCCCGGCTTCTCGTCGTCCTCGTGTTCCTCGTCCTGGTTCCTCATCCCGTATTCCCCCTGATGGTCTGGCGCAGGCCTTTGATCGCCGTAGGGTAGCAGTCCGCCGCCCCGGGCGAAAGGGCTTGCGCCCTACCGCCCGGGGGCGGCCACCAGCCGCGTGACCCACAGCCCC
>DASQBH010000699.1:0-5940 GCA_035635315.1 Longimicrobium sp. | reverse complement strand
TACGACTTCAAGAACCCGAAGAAACGGAACACCGACGACAACCTCGGCAAGACGATGCTCTCGGTCGTCATCAACCCCTACTTCGACTGGGGCCACGACCGGCCGCCGCGCCACGAGTACCACGACACCGTCATCTACGAGGCGCACGTCAAGGGCCTGACGATGACCCACCCTGACCTGCCCGAGGAGATCCGCGGGACGTATGCCGCCATCGGGCACCCGGTGATCACCGACCACCTCAAGGCCCTTGGCATCAACGCCATCGAGCTCATGCCGGTGCACCAGTTCGTCCAGGACACCTCGCTCCAGGCGAAGGGCCTGACCAACTACTGGGGCTACAACACCATCGGCTTCCTCGCCCCGCACAACGGGTATGCCCGCGGCCGCCGCGGCGAGCAGGTCACCGAGTTCAAGGCGATGGTCAAGGCGCTGCACGACTCCAACATCGAGGTCATCCTGGACGTCGTGTACAACCACACGGCGGAGGGCAACCACCTGGGGCCCACGCTGTCGTTCAAGGGGATCGACAACACCACGTACTACCACCTGGTAAAGGACGATCCCCGCTTCTACATGGACTACACGGGCACGGGCAACTCGCTCAACGCCAGCAATCCCCAGGTGCTCAAGCTCGTGAACGACTCCCTGCGCTACTGGGTGCAGGAGATGCACGTGGACGGCTTTCGCTTCGACCTCGCTTCCACGCTGGCCCGCGAGCTCCACGAGGTGGACAAGCTCTCCGCCTTCTTCGACGTCATTCACCAGGACCCCCTCATCAGCAAGGTAAAGCTGATCGCCGAGCCGTGGGACGTGGGCGAGGGCGGTTACCAGGTGGGCAACTTTCCCGTGCTGTGGGCGGAGTGGAACGGCCGCTACCGCGACACCGTGCGTGCCTACTGGCGGGGCGACGCGGGAACGCTGGGCGAGCTGGGCTTTCGCCTCACCGGGAGCAGCGACCTGTACGAGAACGACGGGCGCAAGCCGCACGCGAGCCTGAACTTCGTGGTGGCGCACGACGGGTTCACGCTCAACGACCTGGTGTCCTACAACCACAAGCACAACGAGGCCAACGGCGAGAACAACCAGGACGGCGACAACAACAACCACTCGTACAACTTCGGGGTGGAGGGGCCCACCGACCGTCCCGACATCCTGCGCGCCCGCGAGCGGCAGAAGCGCAACCTGATGGCCACGCTGCTGCTCTCCCAGGGCGTCCCCATGATCGCCCACGGCGACGAGATGGGGCGCACGCAGCACGGCAACAACAACGCGTACGCGCAGGACAACGAGCTCAGCTGGGTGCACTGGGACCTGGGCGACCGCGACCGCGAGATGCTGGAGTTCACCCGCCGGGTGGCGCGGCTGCGGCGCGAGCACCCCACCTTTCGCCGGCGCAAGTTCTTTCGCGGACGGGAGATCCGCGGCAGCGACGTGCGCGACCTGGTGTGGCTGTGCCCCGACGGCACCGAGATGACGGACGACGAGTGGAACAGCGGCTACGTGCGCTGCTTCGGGATGGCGATGGGGGGCGAGGCCATGGAGGAGTGGAGCGAGCGCGGCGAGCAGATCCGCGACGCCAACTTTCTCCTCCTCTTCAACGCCGACGGCGGCGCCATGGACTTTACCCTGCCGGACTTTGGACGCGCCTGCGGCTGGTGCGTGATGCTGGACACGGCGCGCCCCGAGCTGCCGGAGAAGCACGTCTGCCTTCCCGACGGGCAGACGGTCACGCTGGAGGGCCGGTCGATGATGGTGCTGATCGAGGACCACGAGGGGCTGTCCGGCAGCGGGGAGGGGGCAGGGGAGTGAGCGGTGCGAATGGCTGGCGCCTCCCCTTCGGCGCCAACGTGGTGGATGACGGCGTGGAGTTCCGGGTCTGGGCACCCGCCAGCCAGTCGGTGGACGTGGTGGTCTACGGCCCCGACGCCGAGCGGGTGCATCCCCTGACGGTGGAGGCGGACGGATTCTTCTCCGCCACGGTGCCGGGAGTGGGCGCGGGGGCTCGGTACAAATACCGGCTGGAGGGCAAGGACGCCTTTCCCGACCCAGCCTCGCGCAGCCAGCCGGACGGCGTGCACGAGCCGTCCGCCGTGGTCGATCCCTCCTTCCGGTGGACGGATGACGGATGGCGCGGCGTGGCGGCCGACGACCTGGTCATCTACGAACTGCACGTGGGGACGGCGACGGAGGCGGGGACGTTCGACGCGCTGATCGAGCGGCTGGACGAGATCGCGGCGCTGGGCGCGACGGCGGTGGAGCCGATGCCGATCGCGGAGTTTCCCGGCGCGCACAACTGGGGATACGACGGCGTCTACCTCTACGCGCCGGAGTCGTCGTACGGCGGCGCGGACGCGTTCCGGCGCTTCGTGGACGCGGCGCACGCGCGCGGGCTGGCGGTCATTCTCGATGTCGTCTACAACCACCTGGGGCCGGAGGGCAACTACCTGCACGCGGTCACCGGTGGGCAGTACTTCACGGACCGGCACCACACGCCCTGGGGGGACGCGATCGACTACGCGCGGCGGCCGGTGCGAGAGTTCGCCATCCAGAACGCGCTGCACTGGGCGCACGAGTACCACGTGGACGGCCTGCGGATGGATGCCACCCACGCCATCCTGGACGACTCCGAAGTCCACCTGCTGCAGGAGCTGTCGACCCGCGTCCGCGAGTCGCTCCCCGCGGATCGTCACTTCGTGCTGATCGCGGAGGACGAGCGCAATGAGCGGCGGGTGCTGCTGCCGCCGCCGGAGGGGTGCGGGCTGGACGGGGTGTGGGCGGACGACCTGCACCACCAGCTGCGCCGCCACACCGCGGGCGACCACGAGGCGTACTTCAGCGACTACACGGGGACGGCGGAAGACATCGTCCGCACGCTGCGGCAGGGGTGGTTCTACGAGGGGCAGGTATCGAAGAACCACGACAAGCCGCGCGGCACTCCCGCGGAGGGGCTGCCGCCGCGCGCGTTCGTGCACTGCATCCAGAACCACGATCAGGTTGGCAACCGCGCGTTCGGCGACCGGATCACGGAGTCGATCCCGCTCCCCGTCTACCGCGCGGCCAGCGCCCTGCTGCTGCTGTCGCCGTACACGCCGCTGCTGTGGATGGGGCAGGAGTGGGCGGCCACCACGCCGTTCCAGTACTTCACGGACCATCCGGAGGAGTTGGGAAAGCTGGTGACGGAGGGGCGGCGCAAGGAGTTCGGCAAGTTCAGCGCGTTCGCCGACCCCGCCGTCCGCGAGCGCATCCCCGATCCGCAGGCGGTCTCGACGTTCCAGCGCTCGCGCCTGCGCTGGGACGAGCGCGAGCGGCCGCCGCACGCCGGCATCCTGGCACTTTATCGCGAGCTGCTGCGCCTGCGCCGCACCCACCCCGCGCTCCGCCGCAACGACCGCGCATCGTTCGCCGTCACCGCGCTGGGCGAGCACGGCATCGCGCTGCGTCGCACGGGCGAGAACGGCGGTGCGCTCCTGCTCGTCGTGTCGCTGGATGGCGCGCTCTCAGTGGATCTGGCGTCGATGGAGGAGACTCGTGAGCCCGCGGGCCGCTGGGAACTGCTGTTGCCCACCGAGGAGGCGCGGTTCGGCGGGGAGGCGGAGGGCGAGATGGTGGGCCTGTCGCCGGAGGGGCGGCTGGAGATGGGCGGGGCGGGGGCGGTGGTGCTGGAGGGGGTGGGGAGGGTGGAGGTGTAGGTGCCTGGGCGCCGCCACGGGTTGAAGCCCGCGGCTAGAAATGCCATAAGCCCCGTCCTGGCTCGCTAACGCTCGCCAAACGGGGCTTCACTTTCGGGTCGGCGGGGGCCGGCGCGCCGGGTGGGTTCCAGCGTGTGCCCACGCGTCCCAGCTGCAGAAACGCACCGTTGGCGTTCGTGACGTTTATACCCTCTCCCACGCTGTTTGTGGGAGAGGGTGCGAGCCTAAGCGAGCGGGTGAGGGCCCGAGCCGGGCACGCCCCGCATCAGGCGGGTAAATCCGCGGCTAGAAATGCCATAAGCCCCGTCCTGGCTCGCTCACGCTCGCCAAACGGGCTTCACCATCTCGGGTCGTCAGGGGCCCTTCGCGCCGGGTGGGGTTCCGCGACGGACCGACGGGTGTGGATCAGGTGCCGCGGTTTCGTGAATGGCGAAGCGCCTCCAACTCGGCTTTGAGCGGGGTCCAGTAGGCTCGATCACGCTCTCGCTCACTGGCCTCCTCGGCCGCGAGGGCTTCCTCAACCGCCTCCGCATCTCCTCTGATCGCCGCATCGGCAGCAGGGCGCGAGGGCGCGATTCGCCGTGCGTCCTCCGGAAACGCGTGTGCGCACTCGATCAACAGTTCGGGTGTGCGTAGCTCTCGCAGCCAGAAATCGATTTGTTCGGAGGTGGGCGAGGCGAACCCCTCATCATAACTCACTTCCACCAGCCGTCGGATCATGGGCCAGTCCTTGTCGCGCTGCGTCTTCTTCGAGGCGACAAGATCCGGAAGCGACAGGGAGTCGATCTGAAATCCCTCAGGCAAGTCCCACGTCGTCCGACGCGCCCATAGCTCGGTGAACGGATCGACACCGCGAAGGTGAGCCATGACGTCGACTCGCATTCCCTGCGCTTCGGGATGCTTGCAGCGGAAGTGGATGGCGTGTCCGCGTTCCAGGTACCGGACTTCGAACGGCGGCACGGCGATCACGTCCGCCTGCAACTCACCCAGCGCACCGATGAGGCGATCCAGGTTTTCGGGAGAGGCAAGGACGGCGAAATCCGCGTCGCGGCTAAACTCCGCTGCGCCGTACAGAACGCAGGCCTGACCGCCCATGAGCAGGGCCTGCACGCCGTGCTCCCGCATCGTAGAAAGGACTTTGGGAATCGGACTCAGGCTCAAGCCGGCCTCCCAGCAGGTGGAAGGTGTTCCAGAGGCGCATGCTTTCTGTCCAGCGCTCCTGCGGAGTCATCCGATACCATTCCAGTACCTCGGGGTCTACGCACGACTCGATCGCCGGGGAGCGCAGGGGCCGGTCCGCAGAATTGTGCGTGCCTTTCATCCGATCTCCTCCACAGGGCGTATCCCCTCAACATATCCGCGGACACGGCGGATGAAAACCGCAGGCCAACAAGTGTCGCGCTGATTGGCGGGCCGCGGGGACGCACCGCCGCCCGGCGCGACGTTTATCCCCTCTCCCACGCAGTTTGTGGGAGAGGGCAGGCGAGGAACGAGCCGGGTGAGGGCCCCGCGCGGGCCAGGCCCCATCCCCATCTCCAACCCTGTCCAAAGTCTGGATCCGCCTCTGCCGTGCGCGCGGACTGGAACCTGCATGGGCGCGGGCCCTCGCACAGGGCTGTTCAGGACACGGACTTCAGACGGCAGAGCGATCGCATGGACCAGCAGCAGACCAAGACCCGCGGCGTTGCCGACATCGTCTTTCTGATCGACGTGTCGGGAAGCATGGAACCCGCCATCGACGCCCTCAAGGCCAACATCGGCACCTTCGTGGAGTCGCTGAACAAGGGCGACGCCAACAACGCCGCGCCCGTTCGCGACTGGCGCGCCAAGGCGGTGGGGTACCGCGACTTCGACCACGACCCCGACGCCTTCATCGACAACCCGTTCGTGAGCGACACCGAGGCGCTGCGGGGTCAGCTGGCCGGCCTGCGCGCCGAGGGCGGCGAGGACGAGCCGGAGTCGCTGCTGGACGCGCTGTTCAAGGTGGCCAACATGGGGCAGACGGAAAAGGGCGCGCAGACCTTCGATCCCAACAAGTGGCGCTACCGCAGCGACGCGGCGCGGGTGGTGGTGGTGTTCACCGACGCCTCGTTCAAGCCCACGATGAGCATCCCCGAGGCCCGGGGCGGCGGCGTGCAGGACGTGACCAACGCGGTCATCAACAACCGCGTGATCCTGAGCCTGTTCGCGCCCGACATGCCGGGCTACGACGAGCTCAGCCAGATCGACAAGTCGGAGTGGGAGGCCATCT
>DASQBH010000698.1:0-3838 GCA_035635315.1 Longimicrobium sp. | reverse complement strand
CCTGGGCTTCGGCTTCGATGGCTTCGTCCACGCCCATCGACCATTCCTGGTGCAGCGCCCGCTTCGTCATCCCATGCGCGAAGGTGGGGCCGGTGGCGAGCGACCGGGCCAGCGCGTGCGCCTCGGCCAGCAGCGCGTCGGGCTCCACCACGCGGTTGAAGAAGCCCCAGCGCTCGGCCTCGGCGCCGTCCATCGACCGGCCCGTGTACAGCAGCTCGCTCGCGCGCCCCTGGCCGATGATGCGCGGAAGAAGGGCGCACGCGCCCATGTCCGCGCCGCTCAGGCCCACGCGGGTGAAGAGAAAGGCGACCTTGCTGCGCGCCGTCCCCAGGCGCAGGTCGCTGCTCATCGCCAGGATGGCGCCGGCGCCCGCGCACACCCCGTCGATGGCGGCGATCACCGGCTGGGGGCAGGCGCGGATGGCCTTTACGGTGTCGCCCGTCATGCGCGTAAAGGCGAGCAGGTCGTCCATCCGCCCCTCCTCCTTCATCCGCACCAGCGGGCCGATGATTTCGTGCACGTCGCCGCCCGAGCAGAAGTTGCCCTCCGCGCCCGTCATCACCACCACCTTTACGTCCGTGGCGAACGCCAGCTGCCGAAAGGTGTCGCGCAGCTCTGCGTACGACTCGAACGTCAGCGGGTTCTTACGCTCCGGCCGGTTCAGCGTGATGGTGGCGACGGGCCCGTCCACGGCCCACGCAAAGTGCTTCGGGCGAAAGTCGGCGGCGAGGAGCCTGGTAGTCATTACGGAACGCAGTGCGTGAGTGCGGAAGTGCGTGAGTGCGAAAGTGCGAAAGTGCGAAAGTGCGTTAGTTGCCGAAGGTAATGGCCCCGGCGAGCAGCACACCGAGATTCGTCTCCGGCGTCGGCAGGCGGACGTAGCCGCCCACGGCAAAGCCCGTCCAGGCGATGGAGACCCGTGCGTCCAGCCCCACGTACGTCTGGTCAGGCCCCACCAGCCAGGGATTGCCCCAGGTGCGCAGCACCACCAGCTGCCTGCGCGCCGTGATCCCCAGACTCCCGCTGGTGGTGTGGCCGATGCCGACCATCCCGCCACCCAGGCCGGGCTCCACCGTCACCGACCACCCCGTGTATCCCTCGGGAAACCGCTTCTGCGGGATCCCCAGGCCCACGTAGGCGGAGAGCTTCTGCGGCCACCCCACCCGCACCCCGCCGATCATCTCCACGCCGCCGCGCCGCGGGGCTTGCGGCACCGTGTCCTGCTGCGCCGCGCCGGGGCTGGTGCACAGGATAATGGCGGCGAGGGTGGGGAAGAGGAGCCTGTGGATCGAGCCAATCATCAAACCCTCGCTCATCCAATCATCGGGCGCAGCCCCGCGCCGTTTACGGGGCTTCCCGCTTCTCCAGCCGCGGATTCATCCGCTCACGCGGGCGGACGGTACGTTGCTGAACCAGATCCGCAAAGAGCATCATCCGCCCCGGAGAGAGTCGTCCGAAGCACCTGATCCCCGCACTCGGCTCAGCCGGGCTCTTGCTTGCCATCCTCCCGCACCGCGCGGACGCGGTTGCGGCCCTCGCGCTTGGCCAGGTACAGCGCCCGGTCCGCGCGCTCCACCAGGTACCGCGGGCGCGATCCCGCGGCGGGGCGTACGGTGGCGGTGCCCAGGCTGAGCGTGACCACGGACGACACGCCGGACGCGCCGTGGGGGATCGCCATCTCCTCCACGCGGGCTCGCAGCATCTCGGCCGTGGTGGCGGCGTGCTGCTCGTCGGTGTCGGGAAGGAGCACGATGAACTCCTCGCCGCCGTAGCGCGCCACCAGGTCGCCCGCGCGGTGCAGGCTGCCGGCCAGCGCCTGCGCCACCTGGCGCAGGGATTCGTCGCCCTGCTGGTGGCCGTGCAGGTCGTTGTAGTCCTTGAAGCAGTCGATGTCGGCCAGCAGCAGCGACAGCGGCCGCTCGTTGCGCGCCGCGCGCCGCCACTCCAGCGCCAGCCGCCGGTCGAAGCGGCGGCGGTTGGCGATCCCCGTCAGCCCGTCGCGCGAGGAGATGCGCGACAGGCGCCGGTTGGCGCGGGTGAGCCGCGCGTTGGCCTCCTCCAGCTGGCGGTTGATGGCCGCCATGTGGATGGCGCCCGCCAGCTGGTCGGCGAAGGTGTTGAACACGGTGATGTTCTCGGCGCTGAACACCTCGGGGCCGGCGCTCTCCAGGTTCAGCACCCCCAGGATGCGGTCGCCCAGCCGGATGGGGACGGCGTACTCCGACACTACGCTGGAGTCCACGTCCAGGTAGTCGGGGTCGGTGTGCACGTCGGGCACCAGCTGCGGCTGGCCGGTGCGCAGGGTGCGGCCCACCACCCCCTGGTCGAAGGTCCACCGCGTCCCCAGCGGCACCCGCTGCAGCACGCCGCCGGCGTGGGCCGTCTGCTGAAAGTCACCGCGCTCGTCGTCCACCAGCAGGATGGCGGCGGTGGAGAGCGGAAAATGGGCGTGCACGTAGTCCACGATGCGCTGCAGCAGCAGGTGCAGCTCCCCCGCCTCCAGCGCGGCCTTGCTCACCTCGCTCACCATCTCCAGCAGCCGCGCGCGCCGCCGCACTTCGTCGTACAGCCGCGCGTTGGCGATGGCGCCGGCCACCTGCTCCGCCACCGTCTCCAGCAGCGGCATCTGCCCGTTGAAGGCGCCGGGACGGGTGCTTTCCAGGTTGATGACGGCCACCGTCCGGCCGGCGTGGCGCACGGGGACGCACAGCTCGGCCGCGGCGCCGGGCAGGGTGTCGACGAAGTTGGCCGCGGCGCGCACGTCGTCCAGCAGGATGGGGCGGCCGGTGAGCGCCACCTCGCCCACCACGCCGCTCCCCAGCTCGCGGCTGTAGCCCACGTGGATGGCGGAGGGCATGTCGGTGGAAAGCGCCTCGCACACAAAGCGGCCGGCCTCCCAGTCCACCGAGGCGCAGGCCACGTACTCCCAGCCAAAGGCGTGGCGCAGGGCGTCGGCCACGCGCTGGAACATGGGGCGCAGCTCCAGGTCGAGCGCGGCGATGCGTGCCACCTCGTTGAGCACCTGCAGCCGGCGCGTCTCGGACGCCATGGGCATGGCTACGTCACCTCGCCGCCCGCGACGGCGATGGCCTGGCCGGTGACGGCGGCCGCGTCGGGCGAGCAGAGCCACGCCACGGCCGACGCCACCTCCTCCGGCCGGATCAGCCGCCCGATCGGCATCACCCGCGTGATCGCCTTGGTCGCCTCCTCCTCCGTCCGCCCCGCGTCGACGAGATTCTGGATCGCCGCGGCGGCCATGTCGGTGTCGGTGTAGCCCGGGCAGACGGCGTTGACGGTGATCCCCTTCTTGGCCGTCTCCATCGCCAGGGCGCGGGTAAGGCCCACCACGCCGTGCTTGGCGGCGCAGTACGCGGCGGTGTGGCTGTATCCCTTGAGCCCCGCCGTGGACGCGATGTTGACGATGCGCCCGCCCCCCGCCCCCAGCATTCCGGGGAGCACCTGCTGGGTGCAGAGAAAGGTGCCGGTCAGGTTGACGGCGATCATCCGGTCCCACGTCTCCCGCGTGGTCTGCGTGAACGCCACGCCGGCGGACTGGCCCGCGTTGTTCACCAGGATGTACGGCTCGCCCAGCGTCTCGCGCACCAGCCCGAACGCGCGTACGACGGATGCTTCGTCGGCCACGTCGCACGTCGCGAACTTGACCTGCACCCCGTGCGCCGCCGCGATGGCAGCCGCCCGCCGCTCCAGCTCGGCCTTGTCGCGCCCCAGCAGCGCGACGGTAGCCCCCGCCGCCGCCAGCGCCTCCGCGATCGCCGCTCCGATGCCGCGCCCGCCGCCGGTGACGACGGCCAGGGCGCCGTTAATGTGCTGCCTGGTC
>DASQBH010000697.1:0-2951 GCA_035635315.1 Longimicrobium sp. | reverse complement strand
GATCCGTTCCGCGCCACCAGCCTCAGGCTGCTGGAGGCGATGGAGGCGGAGGGGTGGGAGATCGGGATGACGAAGTGGAGCATCGGCGAGGAGGCGTCCCCCCGCCCCATCGGCCTCTTCGACCTGGAGGCGCCGCGGTAGGGGCCTGCCCGCTTGTGGCCGGCGCCCGCGGGGACTATCGTGCCCGCCGATCGAACCGTGGTTCACCTTTCCCGAGAATTCCCATGACCATTCGGCACCGGTGCGCGGCGGCGGCCCTGGGCGCGCTTGCGGCGTGTGCCCCCGCCACCGTCCAGAACGCCCCCGACGCCGCGTCGGCTCCCTCGACGGCCGCGCCTTCCATGGCGGCTCCGCCGATGGGCGGGGCGCAGGACTCCATCGACATCAAGCTGGCGCGCTACACGCCCGTGCGGCTTACGACCGACCTGCCGCTGAGCCAGGCCGACCGGCGGATGATCCCGCTGCTGATCGACGCGGCGCGGGAGATGGACGAGCTGTTCAAGCTGCAGGCGTACGGCGACCTGGACTCGCTGCTGGCCACCATCCCCGACCCGCGCGTGCGGCGGTACGTGGAGATCAACTACGGCCCGTGGGACCGCCTGTCGGGGAACGCGCCCTTTCTTCCCGGCGTGGGCGCCAAGCCCGAAGGCGCGACCGCGTATCCCGCGGACATGACCAAGGAGGAGTTCGAGGCGCAGACGGCCGGCGGCGGCGCGCGCGCGGACTCGCTGAAGAGCCTGTACACGGTGGTGCGCCGCGGCCCCGGCGGGCGGCTGACGGCGGTGCCGTACCACCAGCTGTTCCGCCCGCAGCTGCAGCGCGCGGCCGACAAGCTGCGGCAGGCGGCCGCGCTGGCGCAGGACGCCGGGCTGCGCCGCTACCTGGAGCTGCGCGCCGACGCGCTGCTCTCGGACAACTACCAGCCCAGCGACCTGGCGTGGCTGGACATGAAGACCAGCCCGCTGGACGTGGTGATCGGCCCCATCGAGACGTACGAGGACGCGCTCTTTGGCTACAAGGCCTCGTACGAGGCGTACGTGCTCATCAAGGACCAGGAGTGGAGCCGCCGGCTCACCCGCTACGCCGCGCTGCTCCCTGCCCTGCAGCGCGGGCTGCCGGTATCCGACGAGTACAAGCGTGAGACGCCCGGGATGGACAGCGAGCTGAACGCGTACGACGTGGTCTACTACGCGGGCGAGAGCAACGCGGGCTCCAAGACCATCGCCATCAACCTTCCCAACGACGAGCAGGTGCAGCTGCAGAAGGGCACACGCCGGCTGCAGCTGCGCAACGCCATGCGCGCCAAGTACGACCGCATCCTGGTCCCCATCGCCCAGATGCTGATCGCGCCCGACCAGCGGCGGCACATCACCTTCGACGCGTTCTTCGGGAACACCATGTTCCACGAGGTGGCGCACGGGCTGGGGATCAAGAACACCATCAACGGCCGCGGCACGGTGCGCGAGGCGCTGCGCGACCAGACCAGCGCGCTGGAAGAGGGCAAGGCCGACGTCCTGGGGCTGTACATGCAGGTGCAGCTGCAGGGGATGGGCGAGCTGGAGGGCGACGTGATGGACAGCTACGTCACCTTCATGGCCAGCATCTTCCGCTCGGTGCGCTTCGGCGCGTCCAGCGCGCACGGGCGCGCCAACATCGCGCGCTTCAACTACTTCAAGGAGCGCGGCGCCTTCAGCCGCGACGCGGCCACGGGCACCTACCGGGTGGACCCGGCGCGCATGCGCGAGGCGATGGACGCGCTCTCCGCGCAGATCCTGCGCTTTCAGGGCGACGGCGACTACGCGGGCGTGCAGGCGTTCATGGAGCGCTACGGCCAGGTCGACGCCCAGCTGCAGGGTGACCTTGACCGCCTTGCCGGCGCCGGCATCCCCGTGGACGTGGTGTTCGAGCAGGGCGTGGAGGTGCTGGGCCTCTGATCCATCCGCCGGATCGGTCGGATCATCGAGAGAGAGGGGGCGGAGCACGCGGTGTGCTCCGCCCCCTGATCTCATACCGCTTCCCATGGTTTGCTGTGCATTCAGAGTTTTACTACGGGCCTCATACCAACTCCGGCAAAAGACTTTGCACGCAGAGTAGCAGAGAGGCAGAGTAGCAGAGAGTTTCGTTCTGCTGCTCTGCCCCTCCGCTGCTCTGCGTGAGTGCTTTTTGTTTTTGCGGATCCGGTATCACGCGGAGAGCGCGGAGGTCGCGGAAAAACAGAAGAGAACGGGGGTTTTCCGCGCCCTCCGCCCCTCCGCGCGAAAAGCTGTTTCAGGCCTTGGATGCACATGCAATCAGGATTCGACCAGCTGTTCACCATCCCGCCGGCGCAATCGCTGGCCGAGTTGGCGAAGCGTACGCCCCCCACCCGACAGCGTGGAAGGCGGCGTACCGATCCTCGACCGCGCCCGAGCCGGAATTCAACCGCCGCTTGTCCTCTCCACCCATAAGTGTACATTGTGCACTGACCGCGGGAGCCGCCCGCGACGCCCATCCCTCGCCTGATTTCGCGTGATCGCCGTACACGCCTGCTGGAGCCCGTTCGGCCTGCACCTGTGGGGTGAATCGTCCCACCGCCTCGCGGCGCTCGAGCCCGCGCGCGGGCGCACGCCACGCGCGCCGCGGCCGCATCCGTTCGCCGCGAGCGCACGCGACCTTCGCGAGGTGCTGGCGGAGCGGGTGCCCGTCGGCGGCGCGGGGACGGGGGAGGTCACGCTGCACCTCCCCTCCCGCGCGCGGGTGCCGCTCGCGTCGCCGCACCTGGCCCACGTGGCGGCGGATGGCGGCGGCGCGGCCGAGCGCGAGACGGCGTGGACGGTGGAGGTGCTGTCGCTGTCCGCGGCGGACGCGCTGGACCTTCTGCTCGCCCTGCCCACGGAGGCGCACGACGGGGTGGTGCTGGGCGACGGCGTGCGCTGGTTTGGCGAGGCGGCCAAGCTGGCGCTGGAGCTGAC
>DASQBH010000696.1:0-5169 GCA_035635315.1 Longimicrobium sp. | reverse complement strand
ACGGGTGCCAGGCGGAGTACGTCCGCATCCCCCACGCGATGGCGAACCTGACCCCCGTGCCGGACGGGCTCACGGACGAGCAGGTGCTGATGTGCCCCGACATCATGAGCACCGGCTTCGGCGGCGCGGAGAGCGGAAGGATCCGCATCGGCGACACGGTGGCGGTGTTCGCGCAGGGGCCCATCGGCCTGTGCGCCACGCTGGGCGCCAGGCTGCGCGGGGCCAGCCGCATCATCACCGTCGACGGCGTGCCGGAGCGGCTGCAGATGTCCAGGCGGCTGGGGGCGGACGAGACGATCGACTTCCACGACGGGAACCCGGTGGAAAAGATCATGGAGCTGACGGGCGGGCGCGGGGTGGACGTGGCCATCGAGGCGCTGGGGACGCAGCAGACGTTCGAAAGCTGCCTGCGCGTGCTCAAGCCCGGCGGCACGCTCAGCAGCCTGGGTGTCTACTCGGGCAAGCTGGAGCTTCCGCTGGACGCGTTCGCCGCGGGGCTGGGCGACCACCGCGTGGTCACCACGCTCTGCCCCGGCGGCAAGGAGCGCATGCGGCGGCTGCTGAGCGCTGTGGCCAGCGGCCGCGCGGACCTGCGCCCGCTGGTGACGCATCGCTTTACGCTGGACCAGATCGGGGAGGCGTACGACCTGTTCGGCCACCAGCGCGACGGCGTGCTGAAGGTGGCGATCACGATCTGACGATGCGGGGGCGGCGGGAGGCCATCCCTCCCGCCGCCGCGCTCCGGCGCGGTTCGGGCCGGGGCCACGCTTGCGCTCCCGCCTGGCGGGGGGCGGAGCAGACGGAAAGGGAAGGACACGATGACGCGCATGCACGCACTCCTGCTTCCCCTTGCGGCCGCGGGGTGCATCTGGCTTCCGCTGGGCAGCGACGCGGTTCCGCGCGTCGGGCTGCAGGAGGTGCGGCGGACCTCCGCCGGCGGGGTGGTGTGGACGGCGCGGCCCGGCACCGAGCCGGATGGACGCGGGGTGTTCTTCGCGGACTCGCTGATCGCCTTTCGCACGCACGCCACCGTCGAGGGCGTCCACTTTCGCCTGTGGAACCGGCGCGACGAGCTGATGCGGATCGAGTGGGATCCCGCCGCCGTGGGAAAGGCGGAGGACCGGTGTCCCGCGGCCGCGGTCGATTGGGAGATGCGGTGGCGCGGGGGCGGGCCGCCCGCGGAGGTGGTCCCGGCGCGTGGCTCCCACGAGGACGAGGCGGTCGCCGTGGCGCGCGTGCCCACGCTGCAGGGCGGCGTGTGGACCTCCGTCCCGCTCGCCTGCCTGGCCGGCGACCCCGCCGAGGCGCGCGCCCCGCTGCGGCTGACGGTGGCGGTGGGCGACGCACGCTACGCCTACACCTTCTGGTACGGCGCCTCGCAGCCGGGTAGGGACGCGGCGGCGGGGGGCGGGGAAGCGCCGGACCGCCGCTGACGGGGCGTCGCGGCGCGCGAGCGCGCTGACGGAACGCTGAACCACGCACCATGGAGGCAACCATGTCTGGCCAGACTCTCACCGGCACCAGGCCGGAGTCCGCCGGCACGCAGCAGTCCACCGGGACGGCCCACGCAGTGGCCGCGGCCGCGGAAAAGTTCCCGCGGCCCCGCGCAGACCCGCAGGACGACTGGCCGCTGGACGTCCACCTTCCGGACGAAAAAGAGGACGACGAATGCTGACCGGGGCACGGCGGCGGGGGCAGATCGGCTCCCGCCGCCGTGCCGCGCAAGGAACCGATCGGAGGGAGCGATGAGCGAGTCCTGGATCCGCTGGTTCGACGAGCTGGGGCTGGACGACGTGCCCCTGGTCGGCGGCAAGAACGCGTCGCTGGGCGAGCTGCGCCGTGCGCTCGCGCCCAGGGGCGTGCGCATCCCCGACGGCTTTGCCACCACGGCGAACGCCTACCGCGCCTTTCTGCACGAGGCCAGGCTCGACGGTGCCATCGAGGACACGCTGGCGGGGCTGGACGTGCGGGACCTGGACGCGCTGCAGCAGGCGGGCAGGGCCGTGCGCGAGGCGATCCTGGCCGCGGAGCTCCCCGCGCCGCTCGCCGCCGCCGTTCGCACCGCGTATCGCCGCCTGGAGGCGGAGTACGGCGCCGGTTGCGACGTCGCGGTGCGCAGCAGCGCCACGGCGGAAGACCTTCCCGAGGCCTCCTTCGCCGGCCAGCAGGAGACGTTCCTGAACGTCCGCGGCGAGGCGGCGCTGCTGGACGCGGTGCGGCGCTGCTTCGCCTCCCTCTTTACCGACCGCGCCATCGTCTACCGCGCCGAGCGGGGGTATCGCCACCAGGACGTGGCGCTCTCCGTGGGCGTGCAGAAGATGGTGCGCTCGGACCTGGGCTGCGCGGGGGTGATGTTCTCGCTGGACACGGAGAGCGGATTCCGTGACGTGGTGGTGATCAACGCCGCGTACGGGCTGGGCGAGAGCGTGGTGCAGGGGACGGTGAACCCCGACGAGTACGTGGTCTTCAAGCCCACCCTGCGCCAGGGATTCCGCCCGCTGCTGCAGCGCCGCGCCGGCAGCAAGGAGATGAAGCTGGTCTACGACGAGGGCGGCACCCGCCCGGTGAAGAGCGTTCCCGTTCCGCCGGAGGAGCGCGGCCGCCTGGTGCTGGACGAGGACGAGGTGCTGACGCTGGCCCGCTGGGCGTGCCTGGTGGAGGACCACTACTCCGCGCATCACGGCGCCCCCACGCCCATGGACATGGAGTGGGCAAAGGACGGCCGCAGCGGCGAGCTGTTCCTGCTGCAGGCGCGGCCGGAGACGGTGCACGCCCGCGGGACCGGCCTGGTGCTGGAGCGCTGGGTGCTCGACGAGACGGACGAGGTACTGGCGTCGGGGCGCAGCGTGGGGGAGAAGATCGGGGCCGGCCACGCGCGCGTCATCCGCTCCGCGCACGACCTGGAGCAGCTGGGCCAGGGCGAG
Source organism: Longimicrobium sp. (assembly GCA_035635315.1). Taxonomy (GTDB): domain Bacteria; phylum Gemmatimonadota; class Gemmatimonadetes; order Longimicrobiales; family Longimicrobiaceae; genus Longimicrobium. The sequence goes on along the minus strand of DASQBH010000696.1, from coordinate 2,245 downwards.
GTGCTGGTGACGGAGATGACGGACCCCGACTGGGAGCCGGTGCTCAAGCGCGCGGCCGCCATCGTCACCGACCGGGGCGGGCGCACCTGCCACGCGGCCATCGTAAGTCGCGAGCTGGGCATTCCCGCCGTCGTCGGCACGGAGCGGGGGACGGAGACGATCCCGGACGGGACCGCCGTCACTGTGTCGTGCGCGGAAGGGGTGGAGGGCAAGGTCTACCGCGGCCGGCTGGCGGCGCACGTGGAGCGCACCGACGTCTCCACGCTGGAGCGCCCACGGACGAAGATCATGCTGAACGTCGGCAACCCGGGCGAGGCGCTGAAGCTGTCGATGCTGCCCAACGACGGCGTCGGGCTGGCGCGGCTGGAGTTCATCATCTCGTCGCACATCCGCGTGCATCCCATGGCCCTGCTGCACCCCGAGCGTATCGCCGATCCGGCGCAGCGCGCGGAGGTGGAGCGGCTGTCGGCCGGACACGCCGACCCCGGCGACTACTTCGTGGAGCGGCTGGCGGAGGGCGTCGGGACGATCGCGGCGGCTTTCTGGCCAAAGGAGGTCATCGTGCGCCTGTCTGACTTCAAGACCAACGAGTACGCGGGGCTGCTGGGCGGGGCGGCGTTCGAGCCGGCGGAGGAGAACCCCATGCTGGGCTTTCGCGGCGCGTCGCGCTACTACGACGACCGGTATCGCCAGGCGTTCGCCATGGAGTGCCGGGCGCTGCTGCGCGTCCGCGAGCGAATGGGGTTGGCCAACGTGAAGGTGATGGTTCCCTTCTGCCGCACGGTGGACGAGGGCCGCCGCGTGGTCGCCGAGCTGGCGGTGAACGGGCTGGTGCGGGGGGAGAGCGGGCTGGAGGTCTACGTGATGTGCGAGATCCCGGCGAACGTGATCCTGGCGGCGGAGTTCGCGGAGGTGTTCGACGGATTCTCCATCGGCAGCAACGACCTTACGCAGCTGGTGCTGGGCGTGGACCGCGACAGCGCGCAGGTGGCGCGCCTGTTCGACGAGCGGAACCCCGCGGTGCTGCGCATGGTGTCGCAGGCCATCCGCGCCGCGCGCGCGGCGGGCCGCAAGATCGGCATCTGCGGCCAGGCGCCCAGCGACTACCCGGAGTTCGCCCGCTTCCTGGTGGCGGAGGGGATCGACAGCATCTCGCTGAACCCCGACTCCGTCGTCCGCACCACCCTGGCGGTGCTGAAGATGGAGGCCGAGCAGGCCGCCGCGGTGCCGGCGGCCGTCCAGCTGCCCGCGCCGGTGGTCGCGCCGCAGGAGCCGGCGATGGCCTGAGGAGAAGGGAATTCACGATCAGCGGGGCATCCGCCCCGGGGGGATACGATGAACACGATCGCGAGCGAGCTCCATCATGCGTCCATGCACCCGGTGGATGTGCACGTGGCGCCGCAGACCGAGAACCGGAACCGGCTGACGACCGGTTTCCGCATCATCCTGGCGATTCCGCACCTGCTGCTGGTGGGCGCGCCGGCGGCGTTCGCGTTCTCGTGGAGCGTGGGGTCGGGAGAGAACCCGAAGCTGGAGTGGACGGGCGCCGGTGTGCTGGGTGCCGTGGCCGCGGTGTGCGCGCTGATCGCCTGGTTCGCGATCGTGTTCGGCAGCCGCTATCCCGAGGGGCTGCGGAACCTGGCGACGATGTACCTGCGCTGGCGGGTGAGGGCGGTGGCGTACACCGCGCTGCTGCGCGACGAGTACCCGCCCTTTGGCGACGGCGCGTACCCGGCGGAGCTGGTGCTGGACGTGCCGGAGGCGCCGCGGGGCCGGGTGTCGGTGGCGTTTCGGCTGATCCTGGCTATCCCGCACCTGCTGGCGGTGTGGGTGCTGGGCGTCGTGTGGGCGCTGGCGACGGTGATCGCCTGGTTCGCCATCCTGTTCACCGGCCGCTACCCGCGGGGGCTGTACGACTTCGGCGTGGGGGTGCTGCGCTGGAACACGCGCGTGGAGGCCTACCTGCTCCTGCTCCACGACGAGTACCCGCCGTTCACGTTGGAGTAAGGGGCCCAACGGGTTGGATGGAGATGGCGGCTTCGTCCTCGCGCAATAGGGACGGGGCCGCCGGCTTTGAGTTACTGTTCGCCTTCAGCATCAGGTGTGGCGTTGCCTTTGAGTGAGTCATAGACAGCCTTGAGAGAAAGTGCGGCGAGGTGTTGCAGCGCCTCGAACATCTCACCTGAGGATTGTATAGATATCAGCGTCTCGAGATCATCGGCGTTAAAAAGCTTATGAATGTATC
>DASQBH010000695.1:0-5051 GCA_035635315.1 Longimicrobium sp. | reverse complement strand
ATGGTTGACGGCTAGAAGGATGTTGCCGGGGCAGCGCCGGAGGGCGGGCGCGGCACCGGGTGCAGATGCGTGGGCAAGCACGCGCCTGGACGCCGGGTGCACCGCTCCTGCCGTATGGACGGGAAACCGGCGGCGGATGATACCGCGGCCGGGCGCGTACCGGTTGGCTCCTGCCGCGCGACGCCAGCCCGCCGGCGCGCGCCGTCTGCCGTACGGACAAGGATAACCGGCGAATGCAGGAGGGGGATTGGAGGATCTTATCCGTGCCGGCTCTGCGCGGCGCGAAGGGGGTATCGCCTTTTCTCAGAGGGTGTTGCCAGACCTCTGCAGACGTGGAACAGGCGACGTCATCCCGAGAATGTGTTCAAGAATCTTTCCGGACGCCGGCTTCCTGAGCCTGATGGAGGCGCTTCTCCGAACTTGCTACTACGAAGGCACGTTCGCGCCGCCCGAAGGATCTCGCCGGCGGCACCCGGGGGCTGGATCGGTGCCGCGTGGCCAGCCCCGCGATCGCCGGGACGAGATCCTTCGGTCGCGCACAAGCGGTTGATTTGCTTCGAGTTCCGGAGGCGCGCTCCCTCAGGAAATCACTCCTCGGTGGTTTGAAAGACCAGATTCTTGAACACATTCTCAGCCTCAGGCTCAGAGGGTGGTTGCCAGACCTCTGCAGGCCGTGGAAGAGGCGACGTCACCCTGAGGGAGGCGTCGCGCTGCACCATGTTGCTGCGACGTATCTTGGCGCCGACCGAAGGATCTTGCCAGCAGAACCGTGGGGCTGGATTCCTGCCACTGAGCGTGCCTCACAATGGCCGGGAGAAGATCCTTCGGTCGCGCGCAACCGGTTGAGTAGGTCAGGGTTTCGGGTGTCCGTTCCCTCAGGATGACATGGCTCTGACGGGGCCTGGCAACACCCTCTCAGGAGAGGACGCGGGATCGCGCGGGAAGGGGGGGCGCCGGGTCGGCGGGCTGCGCGGGAGTGGATTTCCCGCTCCGTGTCCGGCCGCGGGCAGCCTTCGCCCGCTCCACCGGCGCGTCCGCGGCATGGGGCGAGGGGGATTCGAGGGACAGCAGGCCCATGCGGAAGGCGGCCTGCACCAGCCCGGCCGTGGAATGCACGTCCAGGTGCGACATCAGCTGGTACTTGTGCGTCTCGGCGGTGCGGCGCGACACGTTGAGCATTGCGGCCACGCGCTTCATGCTGTGCCCCTCGGCCACCAGCTGCAGCACCTGCCGCTGGCGCGACGTCAGGTGCGGAAGGTCGGGGCTCGCCGGCGCGCCCGCCAGCACCGAGATCACGTCGTGGGCGATCAGGGGGGTGATGTACAGCCGGCCGCAGCTCACCTCGCGAACGGCGTGGATGAGCTCCTGTCCGGCGCTGTGCTTGAGCACGTACCCCGTGGCACCGGCGCGCACCGCTTCGGCCGCCAGGCGCGGATCGGCGTGCATGGTCACCACCACCACCCGCGTTTCCGGGGCCATCTGGTGCAGCTCGCGAATGGCGTCCACGCCGTTCAGCAGCGGCATGGTGATGTCCGTCACCACCACGTCCGGCTTGAGCGCGGCGGCCAGCCGCAGCAGCGCGCGCCCGTCCGATGCCTGTCCTACCAGCTCGAACTCTTCCCGCAGCAGGCTGCCCAGCCCCTCCGCGACCAGCGTATGGTCGTCTGCCAGCAACACCCGTGAGCGCTTCGACACGTTGACCCCGAGGAACGAGTTTGGGGGGGACCCGCAAAATTGCCGGACTTGCCCGGTGGTTGAATCCGTGGCGCCAATGCAGGCGCAGTAGCCGGGCGGGGCATGCGCCCCGCGCAATTCTTTCATTCTTGTCTCATCGCTCCCCTTCGCCGGGCATGAACTCGTCAGGATTCGGCTGTGCTTCCGAATCCCGTAGCAGATGAGCACATGCATGTGTATTCTGCAAAGTTACTACATAAGAGATGCATGTGAGCGTTTCAGTTTGCAACAGTTTTGGGAGCATGCTTCCGGCCGCATCGCGCCTTAAAGTTGTAAAACCGTAGTGAAAAGGTGTGATCCCGCAACATGCCAGACCGCCCCGGCCAGGAAAAAAATCCCGGTCCGGGGCGGGTGTCGGCCCCCCCTGGAGCGGGGCTCGATGCAATCCCTTGCGATGACGCGCGAAACGCAAATGCCTGTGTCCCTCCATCTTTCACCTGCGTCCGGCCCCGACCGCAATCGGACATCCCGGGAACACCGCCGGCGCGACGCTGCCGGCGACCGCGGTTGCACCTTTACCGTTCAGGAGGCTCCGCGCAGGCGGTCCCCGCAACCGGGAAAGTCCACCCCTGCTCCCCACGCATCCCCCACCCACGCGGAGCCCCGTCCCCAAAAGCTACGCCGCGGCCATCAGCGCGGGCTTGCACGTTGTTGGCTGCCCCACCCGCGCAACTTCACGCGCGTATGCCCCGGGCGTCATCCCCAGGATGCGCTTGAAGTGGCGGCAGAGATGGCTCTGGTCGCTGAAGCCCACGTTCAGGGCCACCACGGACAGGGGCGTTCCCCTCCGGATGAGCACGCAGGCGTGCAGCACGCGCAGGTGCGTCTGGTAGGCGTGGGGCGGCAGTCCCACCTCTCGGGTAAAGGCCCGTACCAGGGCGAACCGGCACATCCCGGCCCTGCGCCCCAGCTCGTCCAGCGTCACCGTGCGCGCGAACTCGCGGCGCAGGTAGTCGCGGATGCGCAGCACCACCGCGTGGTCGCTGGATTCGGCCGGGCGCATCCGCTCCTTGCAGGCGGGGAGGGCATAGGCCAGGAACCGTCGCAGCGCCGCTTCGGATCCGGCCGCGTCCCTCGCCTGCCCGAGCGCCGCCTCGCCGGCCAGGCAGCACGCCAGCCGTGCCTGCCCGGCGGTCCCGTCCACGAACGGCCGGAGCTCGGCCATGTCCGCCGCAAGGGCGGTGAGCAGGGACGGCTGCACCTGGATGGCGCAGAAGGCGCACCCTCGCGGCATCTCCACCGACACCACGTCCCCGCCCTGCACCGCCGTCAGCGTTCCCGGCGGGAGCGTGGCTACCTGCCGCTGGTGCCACATCCGGGCCTGCGCCGAGCCCGCCACCAGGATCAGGTGCTCGTCGCCGATTACCCGGGGAGCGGCCCCCGCCCGATCCACCCGCCCGCGCGCCTGCATGCACCCGTCGACCGCCCCTGCCGCGCGCACCCCCGGCTCCCAGACAATCATCGCTTCCATGCACCCAGCTCCTCTTCTCGTCAGGCCGTCAAACGCGAGGTCACAAAACAGTCGGCACAGGGTAGACACACCCTGGTCGCCGACCGTCTTGTGGCTGCTTCGGAAGCAGCGCGTTGAAACGAGCGCTTCGACGTGAGAAGCAGTATGGCCAGGAGCCGGACCTCCCCGGCATGCGCAAGATTTCGTAGGGCGGTCACGGAGCGAAGCTTCCGCGCTTCGCCCGTAGAAGCTTGTTGGCCGCTTACTGTCGGCCCCGGAGTGCCGGTCGGGCGGCTTTCCCTCGCCCCGGAACCGTCACACGCATGGAGAAAACGGCGCCCCTGCTACATGTGTGTGACGCAGCGCGTGCGCGGGGGCGCAACCGGCGGCGTCAGCCGTCGGACGGAAAGGGTGTCGTAAAGTTACGTAGATGACGGCAAGTGATATGTGCGGTGAAGGAGGTGGAGCCCGGCCGGGGTGGAGGGGGCGGGTGCCCCCGGGCCGCTGGCAAGATCCTTCAATACCGGGTTCGCTCCGCCCCCGCATCATTCCTTCAGCGGCACCGTGGCGGAAACAGCGAGCGGAGCGGGACCATGCTGGAGCGCGGGCGAACCGGAAGGATCGGGGTGGGGACGGCCACGCTGCGTGCCGCGCCCGTGGGGGGCCTGGGCGCGTGGTACACCGTGCGGCAGCAGACACCCTCCTGTCCGCCGGACTACTTCATCCAGAACGGACGCGGCGAAGAGGTCATCCGCGTCACCTGCGTCCCGCCGCACACGCGGGACACCCTGGTGTTCCGGGATCCGTCGGGGATCGAGCTGTACCGGACCGCCGCGCCCGCCGGCTCCTCCGTGGCCATGATGGAGGTTCGCCGCCCGGACGGGTCCGTCGCGGCGACCGTCCACAACGCCATGCTCTCCCCGGTCTGGGACCGGTGGCGGATCGAGGTCCCGGGCGGCGAGGGCATGGTGGCCGCCGGCAACCTTCTGCATCACGAGTATGCGCTTCGGCGCGGCGTCGATACCATCGCCGTGGTCAGCAAGACCTGGGTTCCGCGCCGCGACACCTATGGGGTGATGGTGCACGATCCCGCGAACCTGCCGCTCGTGCTTGCCGTGGCCGTGGTGCTGGACCTGCTGGTACACGCCCGTCCCGGCGATTCCGCTCCCGCGGACCCCTGACCTCCCGCCGTTCCGCTCCGTCCTGCGGCGAAAGGAATCACCCCATGCAGATAGGCCCGGTGCAGGTCGTTGTGCTCGCCTTCGGACCGGGCGAACAGTTCGCCGGGGAGATCCGCCGCGCGCTGGACTCCGTCCGCGGGCGTGGCGTCATCCGCATGGTGGACGCGCTGTTCGTCCGCAGGAACGGCGACGGCACCGTGTCGGTAATCGACGAGCCGGAAGACGAGCGCGCGGGGACCGACGGGCCGCCGTTCGGCGTGGCGCTGCGCAGGCTGGCCGGACTGGGGACGCGGACCGAGGTGGTGTCGCTGGAGCCGGAAGAGGAAGACGACTGCTCCATGTTCGGGCTCTCGCCCGCGCAGCTGCTGGATACCCTGGGCACCATTCCGCCGGGAGGAGGCGGCGCCCTGGTACTGTTCGAGCACGCGTGGGCCGCCCGCCTTGCGTACGCGGTGCGCGAGGCGGGCGGCCGGCTGCTGGCGCACGGCATTCTCACGCGCGAGGCCATGACGCAGGCGGGCGCCGAGCTGCGCGTGCTGGCGGAGGCGGAGGCCGTGATGGAGGTGGCGGACGCGGTGCGCAGCGTGGGCCTGCTGGACGCGCTGGCCTACGCGTCGGACGAGGCCACCGCGGCGGAGTCGGCCGCGTCACTGCCGTCCGCACTCTCCGCGCAGACGCTGCGCACC
>DASQBH010000694.1:0-10712 GCA_035635315.1 Longimicrobium sp. | reverse complement strand
GCCCGCCGATGCCGTGCTTGAGCGCGTTCTCCGCCAGCGGCTGCAGCGTCATGGGCGGAATGCGCGCGGGGAGCGCGGCGGGATCGATCTGCCACTCCACCGACAGCCGGTCGCCAAAGCGCTCCTGCTCGATGGCCAGGTAGGCGCGCAGGTAGTCCGCCTCGTCCTCCACCGTGCTGATCGTCGACCGGGAGCGGTCCAGCGTGCGGCGCAGGATGGCCGCCAGGTTCTCCGTGGTCGCCTCCGCCGCGCGCGCGTCCGTCCGCACCAGCGAGGCGATGGTGTTGAGCGCGTTGAACAGGAAGTGCGGATTCATCTGCGCCTGCAGCGCCGCGAGCCGCGCGTCCGCCGCCTCCGCCTGCGCCCGCTCCGCCGCGGCCGCCTGCTCGCGCGCGTGGGCGTAGAGAAAGCGGGTGGAATCCACCGTCACCCGCGCGGAGTAGACGATCACCATCAGCATGGGGAGCAGGGCGCTCAGCATGAACCAGTAGCGCAGCGCCAGCGGAAAGATCACCGCCGCGCCGACCGTCGCCAGGACGGCGGAGGTAAGGGCGAGGGCGGGGAGCGCGAGCAGCATCTCGTTGAACCGGCTGGGGACCAGGCGCCAGCGCCATCGCGTGGTCCACTCGCCGTCCTGCACCTGCGAGTACAGCGCGCCCGTCCACCCCAGCAGCATCCCCGACAGCCCGCCGCACAGCCCGCCCCACAGATACGGCCCGGTGAACGCCTCGCGCGGACCCTGGGCCACGACCAGCCACGACATCATCCCGGTAAAGTAGACGACGGCCACAGCGCCCATGATGCGCGCGCGGCGGGGGACGCGCGTGAGCGCGCCCCCCAGCACCGCCAGGATGGAATCCCGCGGGTCCGTCACGGAAGGCGGCTCCGCGCCACGCTCCGCATTCCGAACGCCGCGATCTCCGTCGCCACCAGCCATCTGGGCTCCGCCTCGCTGATCCACAGAACCTGCGCGAACGCGCCCGCCTTGACCTGCACCCTGAAGGCGCGCACCGGCCCCACGCCCGTCTGCACCGTCTCCACCGCGCCCACCTCGACGCGGTACGGCGCCACCGCGCGAACATAGGTGGTGTAGACCTGGAGCGTCCAGGCGGCGCCCTCCCTCAGCGGCAGCGCGGCGATCACCTGCGGCACCGCTGCGGACTCGTACACCGCGCCCTCGTACGGCGAGTCCAGCGCCGTCTCGCCGCCGAACGCGGGGGGCATCTTCATCGTCCCCGTCACCCGGCCGGCGGCGTAGCGAAGCTGCACCTGGATGCGGTTGCCGCCCATCTCCTGCGTCACGTCCGACGCCAGCGGCGCCAGCGACGGCGGCGACATCTCCGCCCGCACGTCCATCGAAAACACCGGGGTGCGCGAGGTCTCGGTGAACACCAGCCGCCCGCCCTCCGCCGCCAGCGTCATCGTATCCACCCCGGTGGTATCCGCGCCCACCGTCACCGCGTAGGCGATGCGGCCCAGCGCCAGCTTCGACGCGTCCGGCACCGGCGCGGGGTCCGGCGCGGCCTCCGCGGACTGCGCACCGCGGACGGGGGGCGCGGCGGCGAGCAGCGCGTCCATCGGCAGCACGCGGCCGCCGCGGATGACGACGCGCACGTCGCGCGTGGCCCGCACGTCCGCCGCCGGGTTGCCACCGACGATGATGACGTCCGCCGCGCGCCCCGCCGCCAGCACGCCCAGGTCGCCGCGGCCCAGGATGTCGGCCGCGCCGCCCGTGGCCGCGCGGATGGCCTGCAGCGGCGTCAGCCCCGCGCCGACAAGCAGCTCCAGCTCCTGGTGCAGCGCGCCCCCGGGGGTCACGTAGGGATTCGGCAGATCCGACCCGGCGCCCACGCGGCCGCCCAGCGCGGCGACGCGGCGGGTGAGGTGCGTGGCGAACCGTTCGTGCACGTCGAACACGTGCTTCATCGTCGGGGGCGCCGCGTCGCCGCGCGACCAGAAGGCGTGCACGTGGTCCGGCACCCGGTCCGCCAGCGGCACGCCGGCCAGCGACGGCCGCGTCTCCGCCGCGTACTGGTGCGCCACGATGAGCGTGGGGACGATGTACGCATTCCGCCGCACCACCGCCCGCGCCAGGCTGTCCATCCGCACGGAATCGAGCGGGAACGACTCCGGGTCGCCGCCCATCTTTCGATACGCCTGCGCAAAGCCGCCCGCGTGCTCGAAGCCCTGCACCCCGGCCTCCAGCGCCTGCAGCGCGTCCACCCGGCTCGCCAGCAGGTCCGCCGTCACCGGCTTGCCCACGCGACGCGCCTCCGCGGCCGCCGCCGTGACCTGCTCGATCGAGAGCCCGCTGTACAGCTTGACGACGTCCGCGCCGCGCGCCGCGACGGAGTCCACCGCGCGCACGGCGGCGGGGACGTCGGCGGCCACCAGCGCGCCGGGCCAGCTCTGGCGGCCGTCGATCAGTGGGCCGGCGCGGAACAGGCGCGGCGTGGGGCCGGTGGCGGCGTCCAGGATCGCCAGGTTCTCGAAGGTGTTGTGCAGGTCTCGGACGGTGGTCACGCCGGCGGGCAGGAACATCGACAGCATTCCCGGATCCCAGACGTGCGCGTGCAGGTCGATCAGCCCCGGGAGGATGGTCCCGCCCTGCGCGTCGATGGTCTCCGCGCCCGCCGGCACCCGGCACGCCGACGCCGCGCCCGCGCAGGCGATGCGCTCGCCCTGGATCACCACCACGCCGTTCTCGATCGGCGCGGCGCCGGTGCCGTCGATCAGCCGGCCGCGCAGCACCGTCGCGGGCTCCGCCGCCACCTCCGCCGTCCGCGCCACCTGCGCCGCGCACCCCGCCAGCGCCAGCATGGTGAGCAGCATCGCGCTCTTCATCGTCCGTATCTCCCTCAGCCGTGTGGATGATCGCTGTCCGTTACGGGATGAAGGATGCGGGTCAAGGTTCAGTGGATGAACGGCGCGCCCTGCGAGCGGCGGATCGGACTCTGCGAACGGAGGGATTCCGCCCCCGACCGGCGGCGGCTACGTTGCCCCGTATCCATCCACCCGTTCCGCCAGACCGTCCGATGAGACGAATCCTCGCCCTGCCGCTGATCCTGGCTGCCTGCGCGCCCGCCGCGCCGCCCGCCGTCTCCCGTGCCCCGTCGAATCCCATGGCTGGATTGGAGGCGGAGGTGCGGCGGATCATCCGCGCGGCGGCGGGCGACACGGCGGAGGTGTCCGTGGCGTTCATGGACCTGCAGACGGGCGATTCGCTGCTGGTGGATGCGCACGTGCGGATGCACGCCGCCAGCACCATGAAGGTGCCGGTGATGATGGAGCTCTTTCGCCGCGCGGGCGCCGGCGAGCTGTCGTTCGACGCGCCGATCCGCGTGGCCAACCAGTTCATCAGCATCGCCGACGGAGGGACCTACCAGCTGAGCCCCGACGACGACAGCGACGGCGAGCTGTACCGGCGCGTGGGCAGCGACGTCCCCATGCGCGAGCTGGTGGAGCGGATGATCACGCGCAGCAGCAACCTGGCCACCAACATCCTGATCGCCGAGGCGCGCCCCGCCCGCATCGCGGAGACGATGGAGCGCATCGGCGCGCGCGACATGCACGTGCTGCGCGGCGTGGAGGACCAGGCCGCGTACGACGCGGGGATGAACAACACCACCACGGCGTACGCGCTGATGCGGGTGATGCGCGCCGTGCAGGACGCGTCCGTCGTCGGCGAGCCCGCCGCGCGGGAGATGCAGGCCATCCTGGCGCGGCAGGAGTTCACGGAGATGATCCCGGCGGGGCTGCCCGAGGGAACGCGCGTGGCCAACAAGACGGGCAACATCACCCGCATCGCCCACGACGCCGCCATCGTCTACCCGCCCGGCCGCGCCCCCTACGTGCTGGTCGTCCTCACCCGCGGCTTCGCGGATTCGGACGCAGCCGCGCGCACGGGCCGCGACGTCTCCCGCGCGGTATGGGCCCACGTCACGCGCTGACCGAGCGGATCAGGAACGTTGCTCAGCCCGGCGCATCGACACCGGGCAGTCCACACGCGCGGGAAAAGCGGTGGCGGTGGGTGGCGAAGGCGCGGTAGCCGGCATCGAACAGGCGGCGCAGGCCGGGCGCGCAGGCAAGCAGATACAGCGGCCGGGCCCACCAGATGCGGCGCATCACGTGGCGGTACACGTCGGCGCCCTGCACCTGACGCCCGTCCGCCAGCAGCAGGCGCAGGTCGTCCACCAGTTCCGCTCCCAGGTGCGGCAGCGCCTCACGCACCCAGGCGCTCTGCAGTGGAGCGATCTCGAACCCCCGCCGGCGGAGCGTGGGCCCCCAGAACGGAATCCAGCGCCGGCAGAAGCCGCACGCGTCGTCGTACAAGACCCAACCCTGGACCTCCATCCGCACCTCCGGCTGAGGCGATGGATCTGGCTCCGGGACGACATCTCCCCTTCTTACTCCGGGTGAGCTTCCGCCTGCTGCAGCAGTTCAGAGGCGGTGGTCCCCACAGCCTCGGCCATCGCGCGCAACACTCGCACCGTCGGCGACTTGAGCCCGCGTTCCAGCTGGCTGACGTAGGTTGGATGCAGCTTGCAGCGGAACGCCAGCGCCTCCTGCGTCAAACCGGCGCTCCTCCTGCGCTCCGCGATCACGCGGCCAAGCACTGCCTCGAATGTAGCCATCCGCTCCCCTTGAAGAGATGGGAAGCAGATTCGTGGGGACTGGTACTTTTGTACCATAGACTATAGTATTAGTTATCCACCATTCAGAGCTACCGCCTACCGGGAGGACAGATGATTGCCGTTGAACATCAAGCGCCTTCGCCGATGCGCTTTCTGGAGATGCTGTCCGATCGCTTCGGCGCATTCGAAGCCGTAGCCGAATCCACCATCAAGCTGGCGCGCTTTGTCCCGGCAGACGAGATTCCGATGGATTCGCATCTCGCGGAAGCCGTGATGGAGTTCGCATGCGATCTACGCTCGGCCGCCGCGGCCAGCGGTGATTGGGCCCGCTCCAACGGGTTCACGCTCGCAGCGCGGCCCAATGACGCTGCCGCTGCGGAGTGACGGCGTCGCTCCATCGACAGAACCCAAGCGAGAGGGCGGGCCACGGCGGCCCGCCCTCTTTTGCGCGGATACGGCGGATCTGCGGTGGCGAGCGCGCGCCGGATCAATCGTACGGGTTTTCGAAGCTCCTGGCCCAGTCCTCGTTCTTCTGCCTTTCCCACTCGCGCTGCTCTTCCCGCAGCTCGCGCATCTGTGCCTCGTACTCGGCGTCCATCTGCCGCCGGGCCATCGCGCGGTACAGGTCGGCCTGCGGATCGTGGCTCGATGCCGTGTATCCGTACTCTGCCGGCGGCCCGTACTGCGGGTACGTGGAATCGCCGCCTCCGCATCCCGTGGCGACGGCCGCCGCGAGAAGGGGGATGAATGCCCGCCTGGTCATTGTGGGGATCTCCTGATGAGTGCTACAGAGAATGTCTTGAGGATGCTGATCGGCCAGCATCGGACGAATGCGCACGAGCGCCGGGGGAAACAGCCGTGCAGTCACGGCGACTGCATGAAGCGATGTCCGTGAACACCGCCGGCCGTTCGCCCTCCCCGGGTGCATACCACATACCCGGTTGGCACGGGTGCCCGGCATCACGCTACAGCGCAGCAGCGACGCCATTCCTGGACATCGATCAGCTGTGCGCGGACCGGCTCGACAGCATCACCTGGGACAGAGATGCCCCGGGGATCTGGACTGCCGCGCCCCTGCTGGGACACCCCGGGCGCACACTACCGCTACGAAGGGCAACAGGATTTTCGTGGGACGGAGAAAGCGAGACGCAGGTGCGAAAAAATTCGCATGCGGGGCTACCGAAGTGCGCGAATTGCACGTAGCTTGAATCCGGCAACGACCTTGCGGGCGCGCGGGTGATGCGCGGAACGGTTGTCGCGGCGGGCGGGTGGGGTGGATGGGGCGCGAACACGGCACGAGACAGCCGACCGGGGGATGAGGAGGAGGGGACGATGAAGCTGAACGTGCTGGAGCGGATGATCCGGCTGCCGGTGACGATCGAGCAGGCGTGGGATTTTTTCAGCGATCCCCGCAACCTGCCGCGCATCACCCCGCCGGAGATGGGGTTCAAGGTGACCTCCACGCTGCCGGAGCGGATGTACGCGGGGATGATCATCACCTACCGCATCCGCCCGCTGTTGAGGATCTCCGTCGACTGGGTGACGGAGATCACGCACGTGGACGCGCCGCACATGTTCGTCGACGAGCAGCGCTTCGGGCCGTACCGCTTCTGGCACCACCAGCACCTGTTCCGCGAGATCCCGGGCGGCGTGGCCATGCGCGACATCGTGCACTACGCCCTCCCCAAGCGGGCGCGGCCCATCGCCCCGTTCCTGGTCGCCCCGCGGCTGCAGGTGATCTTTGACCACCGCCGCCGGGTGCTGGAGGAAATGTTCGGCGTGTACCACGAGCCGAACCTCATCCCCTGATCCTGACTGATGTCCACCGGAGAGCACCGCTTCTTCGACCTGCTGTACCACCCCCACGAGCTCCCCGCGCAGCCGCACCCCATGCTCACGCGCGTGGCGCTGGTGTGCGGCGTGCTCAGCCTGGGGCTCATCGCGGGCGACCTGGGGCTGCAGGCGTTCGGGCTGGGCTTTCTGGTGGCCATCGTCCCCGTCCCCGTCTACGTGATCCTGGTGCTCTGGCTGGACCGGTTCGAGCCGGAGCCGCCCAAGACGCTGCTGCAGACGTTCGCGTGGGGCGCCACCGTGGCCGTGTTCGTGGCGCTGATGGTGAACATGCTGAGCACCGACGTGCTGAGCACGGTGGCGGGGCAGCAGGCGGCGGAATTGTTCGCGGGGCTGGTGACGGCGCCGGTGGTGGAGGAGGTGGCCAAGGGGTTCGCGCTCTTCGTCCTCTTCCGCGAGCTCAAGGACGAGTTCGACGGCGTGGTGGACGGCGTGGTGTACGCGGCCATGGTGGGGCTGGGCTTCGCCATGATCGAGAACGTGCAGTACTACGGCCAGGCCATCGCCGACGGGCGCGAAAGCTCGATGGTGACCTTCTTCCTCCGGGGGATGCTGTCGCCCTTCGCCCATCCGCTGTTCACCAGCATGTTCGGGATCGGGCTGGGGCTGGTGCGCGAGCGGCACGGCGAGGCGCGCAGCTGGGCGGCGCCGTTCCTGGGGCTGACGGTGGCCATCGCGCTGCACTCGCTGTGGAACTTGGCGGCGACGTTCGAAGGCTGGTTCTTCGCGCTGTACCTGCTGGTGATGCTGCCGGCGTTCATCGGCGTGCTGGCGCTGATCTACTTCTCCCTGCGCCGCGAGAGCCGCGTGCTGCGCGAGCACCTGGCGCCGCTGGTGGGCGACGGCGTGCTGTCGCACCAGGAGCTGGAGTGCCTGTGCGCGGTGCGCCGCCGCATGAGCGCCAGCATGGAGGCGTGGAAGCGCGGCGGGGTGGAGCGGTGGCGCGCGCGGCGCGAGCTGCACCGCGTGGCCAGCGAGCTGGCGTTCCACCGCTGGCGCGTGCTGCGCGGCCTGAGCCACGGCCCCGAGGCCGACGCCCGCCGCGAGGCCGAGTACGTGCGCCGCCTGTGCGAGCTGTACGAGCACGGGCGGATGGGGGAGCGGGTGAGCGGGTGAACGGGTGAACGGGTGAGGGGGTGATGGGGCGCTCCGGCAGGGTTCGAGGTTCGCGTCCCACCCCGGGTTGAAACCCGGGGCTGGAAGGGCCATAAGCCCGGTCTTTGCTCGTTCCTCGCAAAACCGGGCTTCAACCGCTCGCGCAGGCGGGGCTCGTACTCCATGGATGGGGCGTCGCGCAATCGTTCGCCCCCTCCACCCCTCGAGGGTCGCGCCGGCCGACGACGACCCGAGCAGGTGAAGCCCCGCCGGGCGAGCTCCGCGAGCCCGGGGCGGGGCTTATGGCAGTTCCAGCCGCGGGCTTCAGCCCGTGGTGCGGGGTTCACGCCCGAAGGTCGCCGGAGCCCTCCGCCAGCCGTCCGTCTGGCCTATCTCCATCCGCCGCGCTACTTTCGGCCCCTGACGGGGTCTCCGCCGTCCCCGATTCGCCGTAATCCCGAAAACGAGCTGCCGATGTACCCCAAGTCCGCCGCGGGCCTGTTGCTGCTTGCGCTCAGCGCCGCGTGCTCGCCCGGCCGCCAGCCGGTGGCGTCCGCACCGGCCCCCGTGCCCCTCCCCGCCGAGGCGCCGCCCGCGCCCGTGCTGGAGACGGTGACGCCCGTGGACGAGGGGCTGGAGCTGCGCGGCGCGCCCACGGCGGTGGGCGCGGACCTGCTGGGAGACGCGCAGTACGACCTGCCGGTGGTGCCCAACGAGTGGGTGCGGATGGAGCTGGAGTTCCTGGTCTACCAGCGCCACGAAGTGGTGGGCGGGTGGCTGCGCGCGGCGGACCGGTACGACGAGTGGGTGCGCGACGTGTTTGCCTCGTACGGCATCCCCCGCGACCTGCACCACCTGGGGATGATCGAGAGCGGCTACCGCGCCACGGTGCGCAGCCACGCCGGCGCGGTGGGGATGTGGCAGTTCATGCCCGCCACGGGGCGCGGGATGGGGCTGCGCATCGACACGCTGGTGGACGAGCGGATGGACCCCATCCGCGCCACGCACGCTGCCGCCCGCCACCTGCGCTACCTGCACCGGCGCATGCGCGGCGACTGGGCGCTGGCGGCGGCGGCGTACAACGCGGGCGAGGGGCGCATCAACCGCGCGCTGGGGCGGTACGGCGCCTCGGACTTCTGGGACGTGGCGGCGCGCGGCAACCTGGCGCAGGAGACCAAGCGCTACGTGCCGCGCCTGTACGCCGTCACCATCATCGCCAAGGACCCGGTGCGCTTCGGGTACCCGGCGCCGGACCCGGCGGGGCGGCGGTTCGCGTTCGACAGCATGCGCGTGGACATCCCCACGCCGCTGTCGGTGCTGGCGCAGGTGGGCAACCTGCCGGTGAACGAGCTGCTGGACCTGAACCCGCACCTGTTCCGGCAGATCGCGCCGCGCAACTACTGGGTGTGGGTGCCGCTGGGGCAGGGCGCGCCACTGCAGCAGGCGTTCACCACCTCCGAGTTCCGGCAGCGCGGCGGCTTCGGCGTGTACCGCGTGCGCCAGGGCGAGTCGCTGTCGCGCCTGGCGGAGCTTTCGGGCGTGCCGGTGGACCGCATCCGCGCGCTGAACCTGTCCGCCAACCTCGACAACCTGCGCGCCGGCGACCGCGTGCGCCTGTACGCCGACGCTGTCCGCGTCCTCGACGCGCGCCCAGCCGAGCGCGTCGCCTCCGCCCGCCGCGGCCCGCGCGTGCTGGGCGATCCCGCGCCGGGCGCCGAAAGCACGTCGGTGGATTCGTCGGCTGGCGAGCGCCGCAGCGGGTCTTCGTCTTCGCGGCGCAGCGAGGCTTCGGCTTCGAGCGAGCGGCGCAGCACGGAATCGGCGGCTTCCTCCTCCGAGCGCAGCGGATCCAGCACATCCGCACGCAGCAGCGGATCGTCGGAACGGCAGAGCGGGGCGAGCACCTCGGCGCGCGGCAGCGGATCGTCGGGACGGAGCGGCGAGGCGGCTTCCAGCACGCGGCGGAGCGGTGAGTCGACGGCCTCGTCGGAGCGGCGGAGTGGATCGACGGCGTCGGAGCGGAGCGGGGCGTCGGGGAGCAGCACGTCGGAGCGTCGGAGCGGATCGGCGGCGACGGCGTCCTCGTCGCGCCCGTCGTCCTCCGCGCGCGAGGAGAGCGGGTCGAGCCGGCCTGCGGAGCGCGCGTCTTCATCTTCCACCTCGGCTTCTTCGTCGCGGCGGAGCGGATCGACGGCGGCGGCGGGACGGACGCACACGGTGGAGGACGGGGAGACGCTGTGGGGGATCGCACGGCGGTTCGACACCACGGTGGATGCGGTGCGCGAAGCCAACGAACTGGATGAGGACGACACCATCCGCCCCGGGCAGACGCTGCGCATCCCCCGCGCCTCGTCGGGATCGTCCACCGCGTCGTCCGCTACCGCGCGAGAAACCGGTAGCCGTACCGCGTCGGGATCGACCAGCGGATCGTCGTCCAGCGCCGCGCGTGAGTCGGGGAGCCGCACGGCGTCAGCCGGATCGAGCGGTGAGCGGCGGTCATCCACCGAGTCGTCCGCCCAGCGGCGCTCGGGGAGCACGGCGTCGGAGGGGCGACCGGCGCTCTCGACCGTCAATCGCATGCCCGCCACCGCCCGCGCCCGCGAGCACACGGTCGGCGACGGCGAAACGCTGTGGGGGATCGCGCGGCGGTACGAGACAACGGTGGAGAACCTGCGCCGCGCCAACGACCTGGATGAAGACGATCAGATCCAGCCCGGGCAGAAGCTGCGCATCCCGGCGAACTGATTCTTCGCCGATCGTGAGTACGAACGACCCTCTCCCGATTGCCGGGGGAGGGTCGTTCTCGTTTCGGCATCCGTCGCGTCCGGGCGGATGAATCCGCGGCTGGAACAGCGGAAAGCCCCGCAAACTACGCGGGGCTTCAACCGAACGGTGCCGAGGGTGTGCACAGGGCCCGCGTGCGGCACGAGCGGTCCGCGCAGGCGGACATTACGTTTTCCCAGCCGCGAATTCATTCGCCCGGCGGGCGGCCGGCACAAAGGAACGATCAGACACGCGATCTGCATTCGTGCAGTCGCCGGCCGGCATCTTCCCCGGGCGGATGAGTCCGCGGCTGGAACAGCGGAAAGCCCCGCAACCTACGCGGGGCTTCAACCGAACGGTGCCGAGGGT
>DASQBH010000693.1:0-3466 GCA_035635315.1 Longimicrobium sp. | reverse complement strand
TTCCTGAAAAAAACGCGGATGGCCCCCTGCCGCGCTTCCATCCCTCTCCCGTTCCCGATGCCCCTAGAGAAGCCTGGTGCGCGCCGCCACGGCCGACGTGCGGGACACGGTGCTGCGCGTCGTAACTCGCGACGATCCCGGCGATGCGCGCGATTTTTCCAGCGCCCTCCGCGTGAAACCGCCGTAGTCCTCACGCGAAACGGCTCGCGGGAAAGCACGATCGCGGCAAGTGGATTGCGTTGTCATCTTTCCCGCCCGCGCATGCGCCCTTAAATTGGCCCCGTTTTACGAACCTTTGCGCGGGAGCGGCGTTCCCGCGGCGCC
The DNA here is from genome assembly GCA_035635315.1 of Longimicrobium sp. Classification (GTDB taxonomy): domain Bacteria; phylum Gemmatimonadota; class Gemmatimonadetes; order Longimicrobiales; family Longimicrobiaceae; genus Longimicrobium. The sequence goes on along the minus strand of DASQBH010000693.1, from coordinate 3,142 downwards.
CTGGGCCACCCTCGAGTCGACGAAACGGCATCGCACGCACCCATGGAACGGTACTTCGACGAGAACCACCTGATGATCCGCGACATGGTGCGCGACTTCGCCGAGAACGAGATCGCGCCCGTGGCGGGGGAGCTGGACCAGACGTCGGAGTTTCCCTGGGACAACGTCAAGAAGATGGGCGAGCTGGGGCTGCTGGGCGTGCCCTGGGGCGAGGAGCTGGGCGGGGCGGGGATGGACGGCATCAGCTACATGATCGTCATCCACGAGCTGGCCAAGGTGGATGCCAGCCACGCCATCACCGTGAGCGCCCACACCACGCTGGGCACCTCGCCCATCGTCAACTTCGGCACGCAGGAGCAGAAGGAGCGCTTCGTTCCCGTGCTGGCCAGCGGCACGGTGCTGGGCGGGTTCGGGCTCACGGAGCCGGGCGCGGGGTCTGATGCCGGCGGCACCGCGACCACGGCGACCAGGACGGACGGCGGGTGGATCCTGAACGGCAGCAAGATCTTCATCACCCACGCCGGGGTGGGCGAGGTCTTCGTGGCCACGGCCGTGACGGACCGCGAGAAGGGGAACAAGGGGATCACCTCGTTCATCGTCGCCAAGCCCACCACGGACCTGGACAGGGCGCGGGAGCTGGGGGTGGGGCACAGCGACGACCTGCCGTTCACCGAAGGGGTGCGCGCGGGCAAGAAGGAGGACAAGATGGGGTGGCGGGCGTCGGATACGCGCGAGCTGGTGCTGGAGAACGCGTTCGTCCCCGACGACCAGGTGCTGGGCGAGGTGGGGATGGGCTTCGTGAACTTCATGAAGACGCTGGACGCCGGCCGCATCGGCATCGGCGCGCTTTCGCTCGGCATCGCCGAGGGCGCGTTCGAGCAGGCGGCCCGGTACGCCGCCGAGCGGCGGCAGTTCGGCAAGCCCATCTCGGATTTCCAGGGCATCCAGTTCATGCTGGCCGACATGGCGACCGAGATCGAGGCCGCCAAACACCTGGTGTACAACGCGGCGTGGCTCAAGGAGCAGGGCCGGCCGTACGGCAAAGAGGCGTCGATGGCAAAGCTGTTCGCCTCGGAGGTGGCCATGCGGGTCACCACCAAGGCAGTCCAGATCCACGGCGGCTACGGCTACACCAAGGAATACCCGGTGGAGCGCATGATGCGCGACGCCAAGATCTGCGAGATCGGGGAGGGGACCAGCGAGATCCAGCGGCTGGTGATCGCCCGAAGCCTCCTCCGCGAGCTCTCCCACTGAACGAGGGGCCGCGGCGTCGCCACCGGGCGGCGCGCGCGAGCCCTTGCAGAGGACCGATGGACATCCAACGGCACCACGGGGGGCGCACGCGCGCCCCTCGCGCGCGGCCATCCCCCCCGCCGGGTCTCGCCCGGCGCCGCCCCAGCGCAAGCGAGGCGGCGTGAAGCGCGAGATCCTGATGAACGCCACCGCCCGCGAAACGCGCGTCGCCATCCTCGAGGATGACGTGCTGGTCGAGCTCATGGTCGACCGGCCCGACGCGGCGCGCATGGTGGGCGACGTGTACAAGGGGCGGGTCGAGGCCGTGCTTCCCGGCATCCAGGCCGCCTTCGTCGACATCGGCACGGAGAAGGCGGCGTTCCTGCACGTCTCCGACGTGGCGGTCGAGGAGGACGGCGAAGAAGACGACGACCCCGCCGAACGCGACGACGCGGCCGAAAAGGCGGCGTCCAACGGGGGGGGCGGCGGCGAGCGGGGACGGGGGCGGTATCCGCCGATCCAGGACGTGGTCAAGAAGGGGCAGGACCTGCTGGTGCAGGTGAGCAAGGAGCCCATCAGCACCAAGGGCCCGCGCGTCACCGCCCAGATCTCCCTCCCCGGCCGCTTTCTGGTCTACATGCCCGGCTCGTCGCACGTGGGTGTGTCGCGCAAGATCGAGGACCGCGAGGAGCGGGCGCGGCTGCGCACGCTCGCCCGCGAGGTCCTGCCGGAGAAGTCCGGCGGGATCATCGTCCGCACGGTGAGCGAGGACCTTACGCGCGAGACCTTCGAGCGCGAGCTCAAGTCGCTCATGGCGACCTGGGCGCAGATCCAGAAGAAGGCCAGAAAGTCGCGCGCGCCGGCGCCCGTGCACCGCGAGGCCAAGCTCACGGCGGGCATCATCCGCGACCTGTTCTCGCAAAAGGTCGACTCGCTCACCGTCGACAGCAAGAACGTGTACGACGAGATCGTGGCCTACCTGGAGCAGGTGGACCCTACGCTCGTCCAGCGCGTCCATCTCTACGCCGACGCCAAGCCGCTCTTCGACGCGTACGACCTGGAGCGCGAGATCCGCGACGCCTTTCAGCGCCGCGTGAACCTGCCTTCGGGGGGCTACATCATCGTGGAGCCCACCGAGGCGCTGGTCAGCATCGACGTCAACACCGGGCGCTACACGGGAAAGAAGGACCCGGAAAAGACGATCCTCAAGACCAACGTGGACGCGGCGCGGGAGATCGCGCGGCAGCTGCGGCTGCGCGACGTGGGCGGCATCATCGTCTGCGACTTCATCGACATGGAGTCCAAGGCCAACCGCGACAAGGTGCTGCAGGAGCTGCGGCAGCACCTGTCGCGCGACCGGGCGCGCACCAAGGCGTTCCAGGTGAGCGAGCTGGGGCTGATCGAGATGACGCGCCAGCGGGTGCGCCCCTCGCTGTACCACACGCAGACGGCGGCGTGCCCCACCTGCGCGGGGAGCGGCCGCATCTTCACCCCCGAGACGGTGGTGCGGCGCATCGAGCGCTCCATCCGCCGCGCCGCGGCCGACGGCAAGGACCGGCAGATCACGGTGCGGGTGCACCCGGAGGTGGCGCTCTTCCTGATCGAGCAGGAGCCCCAGTTCCTCAAGGGGCTGGAAAAGTCGCTCAAGCTCACCCTTGCCCTGCGCGACGACCCGCTCCTTCAGCAGGACGAGATCCGCCTGATCGCCACGAACACGCAGCAGGATCTTTCCGGGAAGTACAACCTGGGCTGACGGGTACGAAGGTACGGGGTACGAAGGTACGAAGTACGGATGACGGACCGGGCGCACGCGAGTTGGCGGGCGCCCGGTTTGTTCTTTGAGGAGCTTCGACCGGCTTTGGACTGCGTCCGCGGGCGCCCCCCTCCCCGGCCCTCCCCCACAAACTGC
>DASQBH010000692.1:0-5196 GCA_035635315.1 Longimicrobium sp. | reverse complement strand
GTGATGTTTCCTCAGGTACCGTGCATGTAAACAACCCCTCCCCCGCAGTTTGGGGGAGGGGTAGACCGCCGTTGCGAGGAACGAGCAAAAGGCCGGTCGGGGGAGAGGGCCCCGCGGGAACGCGCCGACGTTATTCCTTCGGCGTCTTCGGCTTGGGCCCAAGCATCCCGGCGAGACGGTTGCCGGCTTCCGAATCGGCGATCAGCTGGTCCAGGCGGCGCAGGCGGGTGGCTTCCTGCTTGGCGCTGATCACCCAGTGCGTCACCGTCGCGCGGTAGCCGGCAGGCTGGGCCTGGAAGAAACTCCAGGCCTTTTCGTTCGCGCGGAACCGCTCTTCCATCGCCGGGTCGAACACCGCCTTGTGGCGGTTCTCGTAGGCGTAGATGCGCGATCTTTCATCGTCGCGCGCTTCGTACGCCTTCAGGCCGGCGGGCTGCATCCGCCCCATGGCGATCAGTTCGGGAACGCGCTTGAGGTTGACGGCGCTCCAGTTGCTCTTCTTCTTGCGCGGCGTAAAGCGGATGGTGTACGCGTCCTCGCCCGCGTTGCGCCGGATGCCGTCGATCCACCCGTAGCACAGCGCCTCGTCCACCGACTCCGGCCAGGTGATGCTCGGCTTGCTGGAGCCCTTCGTGTAGAACCCCACTAGCAGCTCGGTTTCCCTGTCGTGGTGCGCCTGCAGCCACGCGCGAAAGTCCTCGGGCGTGGCGAAGAAGGTGGGCTCCATGGCGGTCGTACTCCTGTTTGTGCGATCCCGGCCTGCAAAAGCCAAACGTTGATTTCCTGAGGGAGCGCTCGCACGAAACCCGAAGCCGCACAACCGGTTGCGCGCGACCGAAGGATCTCGTCGGCCATGTCGTGGGCCCGGTTCGGTGCATGGAGCCGGCCCCGCGGTTCTGCCGGCGAGATCCTTCGGTCGGCGCCCGGACTGCATCGTTCACGAAGGCTTGGCGCGGCGCCTCCCTCAGGAAACCAACGCTTTGATCGCGGTGCAGCCGGCGCAGGTCAGCGCTCCGCCGACGGATTCGCGGCGCGGGCGGCGGTGTCGCGGTCCAGCAGGGCGCGGATCTCCTCGATCAGCGGGTCGCCGCTCGTGTAGCGCTTGCCGTAGTCCAGGTTGAACCCGTAGTCGAAGTCCGGCGGGTTCATCCCCTGGTTGTGCTGCATGATGGTCTCCAGCTTGTCCAGCGCCTTCGCCAGCCGCGCCTCGGGCGACGAAGCCGCCTCGTACTCGTCCCACAGGCCCGTGATCTCCGCGCGCAGCCGCTCCGGCAGGGGCTGCAGCAGCTCCAGCAGGTCCGCGCGCTCCTGGTCCGCCTTGCTCTGGCCGGGGATCTGGTGGATGGCGGGGATGTCGCCGCCGATGGCTTCGCCCAGGTCGTGGATGATGCACATCTTTACCAGCCGCGCGAAGTCCACGCCGGGAAAGCCGTCCTTGAGCACCAGCGCCATCAGGCACAGCCGCCAGGTGTGCTCCGCCACGCTCTCCGGCTGCCCCGCCGACGTCCACGCGCTGCGGTGCGTGCTCTTGAGCTTTTCCGCCGCGCGCAGGAACTCCAGCACGCCCAGGATCTCTGCTGTATCCATCGATTCACGCGGTTGGCAGGCGACGATCCGCACGGGGCCGGCCCGCTCCCGCGTCGGTCCAGTTCGGCGCGCCCGGAAGCGTCGGCCACAATCCGCGCAGGCGGATTTCGTAAGTTTGCAGCCGCGGTTTCAACCGCCGACTCGGAGCCTCCCTACTTCGTCCCGAACAGCCGGTCGCCCGCGTCGCCCAGGCCGGGGAGGATGTAGCCCTGCTCGTTGAGCTCGCGGTCCAGGGCGGCGGTGTAGACGTGCACGTCGGGGTGGTCGTCCAGCATGCGCTGCACGCCCTCGGGCGCGGCGACCAGGCAGACGAAGCGTACGCGCGTGGCGCCGCTGCGCTTGAGCGACGACGTGGCCGCGGAGGCCGATCCGCCCGTGGCGAGCATGGGATCCAGCAGGATGAAGTCGCGCGCCTCGGGCTCCGGCGGGATCTTGAAATAGTAGTCCACCGGCTGCAGCGTCTCGTGGTCGCGGAACAGCCCGATGTGCCCCACCCGCGCCGACGGGATCAGCCGCACCACGCCGTCCACCATCCCCAGCCCCGCGCGCAGGATGGGCACCACGGTGAGCTTCTTTCCCGCCAGCTTCATCTCCGTGGTGCGCTCCAGCGGCGTGTCGATCTCCACCGCCTGCAGCGGCAGGTCCTTGGTGACCTCGTACGCCATCAGCATGGCGATCTCGTCCACCAGCTCCTTGAACTTCTTCTTGGACGTATCGGTGTCGCGCAGCACGGCCAGCTTGTGGCGCACCAGCGGATGGCCGATGACGGTGAGGTTGGGAAACTGGTGCGGCACGGGCTCCTCCCGGGATGGACGTTGGCGGGCGGGCGGCAAGGTATGCGCGGGGTTCGGGCGCGGCAAGCGGAAGGGGTGAACGGGTGATGATGTGATCGAGGCTGCCTGACTCCGTGGCCCATAACGTGTAAGTTGTGGGCCGGAGTACCGCAGTCTCTCACAACGAAGTCGACACCAGATGGAAACGATCAGCCTGAACGTCACGGGAATGTCGTGCGGCCACTGCAAGGCGGCCGTGCAAAGCGCGTTGTCCCGGCAGCCCGGCGTCCGCGCTGCGACTGTGGACCTGGAGCGCGGCACGGCGCAGGTGGAATACGACCCCTCCGCCGTCTCCCCCGCACAGCTCACCGCCGCCGTCGCCGAGGAGGGCTACACGGCCGACGTCGCATAACCCGCCCGGTACGCTGGTCCCTCGCCGCGCCGCGGACCCGTCCGACACAATCCGCGAAGGCGGATTTCGTGATTTTCCAGCTGCGGTTTCAACCGCCGAATCCACGGTCCGCCGGAACCGCGTCCGGTCGAACACCACCGTGCGGGCTGGTTCGCGACGCAAAACGCCGGGGCGGCGAACCGCCCCGGCGTTTGTGCCTTCCCTGTCCCTGTCCCCCTACTCGGGCCGCTCGGTGGTCGGCGCCTGGTGGGGCTTCACGGGCACGTCGGCGGCTTCAAGGGCCAGCTCGGTGCCGGGCTTGAGGCCTTCGCCCACGCGTGACGTTGCGTTCATCGCCTGCGGGGGGCCGTCCTCCCGGCTGCCCTGCGGGATGGCGTGCTTGCCGTAGGGGCTCTGGTTGTCCAGCTCGTCCTCACGAAAGTTCGTGAGATTGGGCGCCGGGCCGTCGTGCGGGTCCGACACGCGGGGCTGACTGTGCAGCCCCTCGTCCACGAACTGCGACCGGTCCGCCTGCTCCAGCGAGTCTTCGCGCATCACGTGCGAGTCGTCCCGCCGGTTGGGGTCCGTCTGGTCACCCTGGCGGCGACTTCCCATCCCCGACTGATGCCCCGTCCACTCTCCGCTCATCTCGATCCCCTCGTCAGAGTCGTCCCGCGGGTGCAGGCGCCCCCGCTCGTCCTCGACCTCCATGCGGTTCACCACCGTCTCCACCCCCTCCACCCCGTGCGCCACCGACATGGCGCGGTGCGCCTCTTCGCGCGTCCACACCGCGCCGGACAGCTCCACGATCCCGCGGCTGATGGCGCCCACGTCGATGCCGCACTCGCGCAGCGTCTCGTCGTCCAGAAAGGCGTCCAGCACCGCGTCTTCCAGCGCGGCCAGCGCCTCCTGGTCGCGCGGTGCGCGGCGCACGCCCACGGGGCGGAACTGCGCGGCCGGACGCGTCCTGGGCTCCGGCGGCGGCTCCGTCTCCCGGTGCCCCTCCGCCGCCGGGCGCAGGCCCAGCCCGCGCAGCACCAGCGCGCCGATCGCGAGGCCGCCGAGGGTCCCCAGCGCGTACATCAATCCGCGGTTGCCACCGGTCTCCTCCAGCTCCACCACGTACTGCCGGTTCTGCCGCTTCGGTCTGTCCTGGCTCTTTTCCGTCATCGTCCTAAAGCGCGTGGTGGCAAAAGAATGGAGCCGTACGGAAGTGCAAGTCGCGTTCCGTACGGCTCCATTCCTCGTTCCGTGGACGGGTGCTCCGGCCGATGCTCAGGGCGGCGGCGTGCCGCCCTGCTTCTCCTGCTCTTCGCGCTCCCGGTCCTCGCGCTCGCGGATGGCGCGGCCGCGCTCGCGCAGGTAGCGGTCGCGCTCGATGGTCTCCGCCTGCCGGTCGATCTCGCCGCGCTGCGTCCGCTCGCGCCGCGCCTCGTCTTCCTGCTCGCGCGAGCGGCGGGGGGGCGAGGGCACCGGGATGGGCACGTTGCGTCCGCCCACCACCGGCCCGCGCTCGTTGATCCCCCACTTGCGGCCGCTGCGGTCCGTGATCGTCCAGTCCGTCGCGCGGCGCCGGCGCTCCGCCTCGCCCGCCAGGCTGTCGTTGAGCGCCTGGATGCGCCCCTCGAAGTGCCGCCGGTAGCGCTCCACATCCTCCACCGTCCCCTCGGGCACCGGCGTGGGCCGCACCACCAGCCGCGGATCGCCGAACTCCGGCCCCAGTCCGCCAGGCCCGCTCCTGCGCCCCGCCGCGCCCGGCTGTCCGCCCGGAGCGCCGCCCGCCGCGCCGGGGACCGTCACCGCCCCGGGCTGCCCCGCCTGGCCCGCCGGCGCGGCCGGGATCCCCGTGGGCACGCGGCTGGGGAAGGGGCCCGCTTCCGGCAGCGCGCGCAGCGCCGAATCCACCGCCGCCGCGCTGATCCCCGTCGGCGCGGCGGCCACGGGCTCGGGGAGGTTGGCGGCGGCGTCCGTCGCCATCCCGCCCCACTCGCCCACCTCCATGTAGTCGACCACCTCCCGCGAACCAGCCGGGCCGGCGGGCGCGGGAGACGTGGTCGGGCGCTCCGGCGCGGGCGCCAGCAGCACGCCGAGCAGAAGCAGGAGGTGCAGGCCCAGCGAGACCGCGATCGTCCGCCCGGTAAGGAGCGGCGGGCGCGGGTGGCGCGGGCGGCTGAACGGGGCGCGGGCGCGAAGCTCGGGGGCCGCCGCGGGAGCGGGGGCCCGCATGGCCGCGTCGGGCGGCGGAGCGGTGGCGGCCGGGGGCGTCATGTACAGCTTTTTACTCCCCCCATCCGCCCCTGTTCCGGGCAGCGCCAGACGTTCACGTGCGGTTAATACGTGCGTGGGAAGGAGATGGCACTCGAGGTCAGGATGGTGACCTGCAGCGTGGCGGAGTCCGGAGTTCGCCCCCTCCGGGCTCGTAAACCTCGCCAACCTCCCCCAAAA
>DASQBH010000691.1:0-5225 GCA_035635315.1 Longimicrobium sp. | reverse complement strand
CGCGTCGCCGTCGATGAGCATGCCGCCCAGCACCGCCAGCTCCGCCTCGGCGGAGTACGGCGCCGTGCGGTCGGAGAACGGGTCGGGCGCGACCTTGGGGACGAACGGGGTTACGGTAGCCATCGACGAAATTCGGTACTGCTAGAGACGGCAAAGGCACCCCGCCGGAGTGCGGCGGAGCTGCATGTCAGGCGAGTGTAGGGGTCGAGGAAACCGTCAGACCGCGTCCAGCACGTCCCGGGCCCGCTGGAGATCCTCCCACACGCTGCGGACCCAGGCCGGGTGGCGAAGGCAGGCGGCGGGGTGGTACGTCGGTACCAGCGGCACGCCCCGGTACCGGTGCGTCCTGCCTCGCAGCTTGCCGATGGCGGTATCCGTCCCAAGCAGCGTCTGTGCGGCAAAGGTGCCGAACGCCAGGATCACCCGCGGCTGCACCAGCTCCAGCTGGCGCAGCAGATATGGACTGCACGCGTCCACTTCGTCGGGCTGGGGATTGCGGTTCTGCGGCGGCCTGCACTTGAGCACGTTGCAGATGTATACGTCGTCGCGCGCGAATCCGGAAGAGAGTAGAAGAAGGTCCAGCAGCTTGCCCGCGCGGCCCACGAACGGCCGCCCGCTTCTATCTTCTTCCTGCCCAGGCGCTTCGCCCACGACCATCACGTCCGCGGTCTCCCGCCCCTCGCCGAAGACCACGTACTTGCGGGTCTTGGCCAGTCCACACCGCGGACATCCGAGTGCAATCTCGCGGACCTGGGCGAGCACCGGTAGACTTGAAATTTCCTCCGCGCTCACATATGCAGCGGGGGCGCGGGGAGACGGCGGCGCCTCCGTCGTTCCGGGCACCGGCGCGCCCGCCCGGACGTGCACTTCCGGCTCCCCGGGGAATGGCGGAGGAGGCGCGGCGTTCACCCGCTCCAGCCCCGCGGACGTCCGTTCGACGGCCGGGGCACGCTCGGCGGCACGGTCGGTCGGGGGCGCGATGGGGGCGCGGTCGGCGGGGCGGGATCGATCCGCGGCCGGCCCGGCGGAACCGGGCGAGGCGGGCGCGTTCGACAGCAGGGCGTGCAGCTCGGACGGAGAGAGGCGGTCCAGCACCAGCTCTTCCTCGCCCAATTCCTGGCGCTGGCGCAGGTAGGCGCGCAGCAGGTCGCGGGGGTCGCTCACGCGGCGGGCTCCATGGCCGGCAGCAGCCCTTCGACACGGTCAAGGATGCGGTCCGCCACCTCGGCCTTGCTCATCAGCGGCAGCGCCTCGTCCGGCTGGCTGCCCTGGAGGAGGACGACGCGGTTGGTCTCCACCTCGAACCCCGCCCCCGGCTCCATCGCGTCGTTCACCACCAGAAGGTCCAGCCCCTTTCCCTCCAGCTTGCGCCGCCCGTTCTCCACCGCGTCCGTCGTCTCCAGCGCGAACCCTACGATGACGGAGCCGGGGCGCCGCACCTCGCGCGTCGCCCTCAGCACGTCCGCCGTGGGCTCCAGCACGATCTGGGGGACGGCGCCCGCCTCCTTCTTGATCTTCTGCTCCGCGGAAGTGGCCGGACGGAAGTCCGCCACGGCCGCCGCCATCACCAGCACGTCGGCGGAAGGAAGAGCATCGGCCACGGCGGCGCGCATCTCCTCCGCCGACTCGATCCTGCGCACCTCCACGCCGACGGGGATGGGGAGATGGGAGGGGCCGGAGACGAGGAGGACGTCCGCGCCGCGGCGCCAGGCGGCGGCGGCGATCTCGTAGCCCATCCGCCCCGACGAGCGGTTGCCGATGTAGCGCACGGGATCGATCGCCTCGCGGGTGGGGCCGGCGGTGACGACGACGCGGCGGCCGGCCAGCGGCGTCGGCCCCTCCAGCGCGCGGCCGGCGTGGGCCAGGATCTCCTCCGGCTCCAGCATGCGCCCCGGCCCCTCGCCCTCGCCCCACGCCAGCGGCCCGATCGCCGGACCAGCGATGCGGTAGCCGAACTCCATCAATCGCTCGAGGTTGGACTGCGTGGCGGGGTGGGCGTACATCCGGTCGTTCATCGCCGGACAAAGGACGACGGGGGCCTCCGTGGCCAGCAGCGTGGCCGTGAGCAGGTCGTCGGCCATGCCGGCGGCGGCGCGGGCCAGCAGGTTGGCGGTCGCGGGCGCGATGACGACGGCATCCGCATCCCGCGCCAAGCGGATGTGGAGCAGCGGGTCGCCGGACGGATACAGCGAGGAAAAGGCGGGGCGCCCGGTGAGCGCCTCGAAGGTGAGGGGGCGCACGAACTCCAGCGCGCCCTGGGACAGGACCACGTCCACGGCGGCGCCCGCGAGGGTGAGCTCGCGGGCCACGGTCACCGCCTTGTACGCCGCGATCCCCCCCGTGACGCCCAGGACCACCCGGCGCCCGCTGAAGGGGCGCCGCGGTGCGCGCGTCCCGGGCATGTGACCGGTGTCAGGGGAGGTCGGTGGGACGGCGGCGCTGCGTAAGGCTGAACTTGGCCGTGCCGTTGCGCACCTCTTCCAGCGCGGTGGTCGTCAACTTCTCGCGCGGCTCGTCGCTGGCGCCGCTGATGGTGGGGTCCTCCATCAGCTCGTTGCGGCGCAGCTCGTTAAGGTTGCGCGCCATCTTGGCCGCCACCAGCACGCCCAGGTACTTGCTTCCCGTGTGGCGGGCCGCCTGGCCCGGAGTCACAACTCGCATCGCACTGCTCCTTCCAAGGATGAAATCCGGGTCCCGTCCGTCAGACGGACTGGCCCAGGTGTCGCTCGATCTCCAGCCGCACGTCTCCCGCCAGCCGCTCCAGCGGCGGATGCGGGCGCATCGTATCGGTCCGCCCCTCCAGCACCGCGTTCACGTCGTCCACCGCCGCGTCCAGGTCGTCGTTCACCACCACGTGGTCGAACTCCGCCGCCGTGGCGATCTCCGCCAGGGCGTTGCGCAGCCGCTGCTGCACCTTCTCGTCGTCCTCGCTTCCCCGCCCCACCAGCCGCTCCACCAGCACCTCCCCGGACGGCGGCATCACAAAGACGTGCACCGCCTCCGGCACCGCGCCGCGGATCTGCCGCGCGCCCTGCACGTCGATGTCCAGCAGCAGGTACTCGCCCCGCGCCTGCGCCGCGCGGACGTTGGCCAGCGGCGTGCCGTAAAAGCGGCCGTGCACCTCCGCCCACTCGATCAGCTCGCCGGCGCCGATCATCCGCCGGAACTCGTCCTCGGCCACGAAGTGGTAGTCCACCCCGTCCTGCTCTCCCGGCCGGGGCGCCCGCGTCGTCGCGGAAACCGAAAAGACCACGTCGCCGCGGCGGTCGCGCAGCCGGCGCGCGATGGTGGTCTTGCCCGCCCCGCTGGGCGCCGACAGGACCAGGGGGAACGTCGTCACTCCACGTTCTCCACCTGCTCGCGCAGCCGCTCCACCTCTTCCTTGATGGCCACCACCCGGTGCGCGATCCCCGCGTGGTTGGCCTTGGAGCCGATGGTGTTGGCCTCGCGGTGCATCTCCTGGACGAGGAACGAAAGGCGCTTGCCCACCGGCTCCTCGGGGTTGGCCGCCATCAGCTCGCGAAAGAGCTCGTTGTGCGAGCGAAAGCGCACCAGCTCTTCGTTGATGTCCCAGCGCTCGGCAAGGTAGGCCACCTCCTGCGCCAGCCGGTCCTCGTTCACCGCCACGCCGGCCGCCAGCTCCGCCACCGCCGCGCGCAGCCGGTCGCGCTCGGCCGCCAGCCGCGCCGGCGCCAGCTCCGCGATGGCGTCGAGCGCCGCGTCGATGGCGGCGATGCGTCCTTCCAGGTCCGCCTGCAGCCGCCGCCCCTCGTCCTCGCGCATGGAAGAGGTCGAGCGCGCCGCGTCCTCCACCACGGCCCGCAGGTCTTCCGCCGGCACCTCGACGCGGATCCCTTCGTCGTCGCGGACGATCACGTCGCTAAAGCGCAGCAGCTGCGCCAGGTCGGGGTCGCCGCCCACGCCAAAGCGGTCGCGCAGCTCGTTGAAGAGCGCCAGGTACGCCTGCACGCGCTCTTCGTCCAGCTTGAGGCCGACGGCCGCGGCCGACGAGCCGGCGGCGGGCTCCAGGCGCACGGCCACGTTGGCGTGGCCGCGCGACAGGTGGGCGCGCAGCCAGTCGCGCATCTGCGGCTCCCACTTCGCCAGCGAGGTGGGAGTGCGAAAGTTTACGCTCAGGTGTCGGTGGTTCACGGTCCGGATCTCGACGCGGAGCGTGCCCGCCTCCGTCTCCCTCTCCGCCTCCCCGAACCCCGTCATGCTCCGGATCATCGCACCTCCGTACGGGAACCAGTGAAGTTATCGGAGTTGGAGGTGAGCGTCAATCGTTCGGGCACGGTTCTGGACGATAAGGACGAGTGCGTGAGTGCGTGAGTGCGTGAGTGCGTGAGTGCGTGAGTGCGTGAGTGAGGATGCGCCCTTGATGTTACTTCCGCACTAACGCACTTCCGCACTAACGCACTTCTCTCACGCACTTCCGCACTAACGCACTTCTCTCTGGGCGTGTCCCTCCGCTGCGCTCCGGGCCGGGCTGCGCGCGCACTAAGGCACGATACAACTGTGCCTAAGTGCGCCGAGCCCCCGGCGCTCACCGGCCTCGCCGCGTTCCCGCCGCGTCCGTGCATGCGCGCCGTGTTCTCGGCCCTGCGGGCGCGCATCCCTCACGCGACGGCTCTGGCCGAAGGCTCTCCTCCCCGCTTACGTTCTGACGCGAAGTGCAATGCCCGCCGCCCGATCCGGCGGCGGCGGGAGCCCCAAACGCCGCGACCAGGAGGTCTGCCATGCAGAAGCTCACGCTGGACGTCGAAGCGCTGACGGTGGAATCGTTCCGACCGGGGACGGCCCCGGCGGCAACCCGGCAGGGCACCGTCCACGCGCACGCTCCCCCCGGCACGCAGCAGGTCCGGTGCACCTACTTCTGCACCTACGCCTGCACCGGCTTCTGCCCCTGAGCTCCAAACGCCACTCTGCGGCATCCGCGGCCCTCTGACCGTGGTGCCTTCGCTCCAACCAGGAGGTTTGCCATGCAGAAGCTCACGCTGAACGTCGACGAACTGGCCGTGGAGTCGTTCCGCCCACAGGCCGAGCCGGCGACGCGCGGAGAGGGGACCGTACACGGACACGCCCCGCCTCAGACGGAGCAGTTCCGGTGCACTTACTTCTGCACCTACAACTGCACCGGCCTGCCCTGCTGACGCCGACTGCGAATCTGATGAGGTAAAATCCCGGCTGCGGACGCGCAGGTGGCTGGAACGCCGCACGCGGGC
>DASQBH010000690.1:0-4007 GCA_035635315.1 Longimicrobium sp. | reverse complement strand
GACGGCGGCGGCGCGTGGGCTGCACGGGGCGGCGGGGTCCGACGCGCACTTTCCGTGGGAGATCGGCCGCGCCTGGACGGAGCTCACGCCGTTCGACGACGCTGCGGGACTGCTGCGTGCCCTGCGGGGCGCCGTCCCCGTGGGCCGGCGCACGGCCACGCCACTGGTGCACGTCCTCTCGCTCACGCTCCACACGGCGCGCCGCTTCACCGGCCGCTGAGCGAGCCGCAAAGGGGATGGGCGCCACACCGGCCACGCAGTCATCCCGAGCGGCATCCCCGAAGCAGACGGAAACGTTTCCCCGTTTCGGGTTGGACATCGGGCGTTGAACGTAGGGTTGCGCGGATGGTGCCGACGCAGTGAGGGGCCATCCGCATTTTTTTGAAGGACCCCCTCCTCCTTATCCCATCATCCGTCGGCGATGATGCTCGCCGGAAGCGCACCGGACCCGGCTATCAAGAACACCTGATGCGCGATCTTGCAAAGTCTCGGAGCGCGAGAAGTCCGGAGGGTTCCCGCCGCGGTGGTGCCGGAGGACGGTTCACGGGATCGCGCATCAGGTGAAGCCGGATGGCGGGTTGCGGGGCGCTCCGGAGGACGATGGGGTTCCTGAAAAAACGCGGATGGCCCCCTGCCGCGCTTCCATCCGACTGCCGTTTCCGACGTCCCCAGAGACGCTTCGTGCGCCCCGCCACGGCCGACGTGCGGGAAACTGGTGTTGCGCGTGGTAACTCGTCTTCGTCTTTCCGGCGATTTCGGGCGCCCGGGCTCGGGACGCGCTGGATAACGAGGATTCGGCGCCAGGGCCGGGAACGAGAGGACGATGTCACGCGGCGCCTCCTTCGAATTGACGGAGCTGCCGTGGCCCCTGGCATTGCGCGCGAGGTCACGAAGCCGGGGTGATCGAGGGGGCGGGATCGCGGCGGGTGGGCTCCCAGATCGCGGCGTGCTGGCCGCGCAGCGCCCGCAGGCCCGCATGCAGGGCGGCCAGGTTTCCGGCCACCAGGTACGCGGGAAGCGCAAGCCAGCGAGGCGGCGTGCGCCCGGCCGGCCAGAGCGCGCCCGCGGCGGCCAGGGCCAGCAGCGCCCCGCCGAGCGAGGCCACCGCCCGCGCCCACGGCTCCGTCCCCGCCAGCACCAGCACGCCGGCGACGCCCGCCGCGGCCGCCCAGGGCACCGCCCAGCGGCACACCTTGTGGCTCCACAGCATCCAGGCGAAGGTGGCGCCGTTCCGGGGATCCAGCAACGCGCGCAGGTGCCACAGCGTCTGCATCCCGCGTGTCATCGTGCGCACCTTGCGCCCGTACTCGCGGCGCAGCGAAGGGGTGCGCGGCACCAGGCACACCGCCCGGTCCACGGACACGGCGCGATAGCCGGCGCCGCGCGCCAGCAGCGGGGCGGCGAAGTCGCGGCTCAGCCCGGCGGGGAGCGGCAGGCGGTGCAGGTGCGCGCGGATGGCGTAGAAGCACCCGCTGGCCCCCACGATCCCCCCCGCGCGCGTCTCCAGCCCGCGCACCGCCATCTCGTATCCCACGTACCCCCCTTCGCCGGCGGTGGCGGACGCGTCCACCCGCGCCACGCTCAGGTCGCGTCCCGACGCCACCCCCACCGCCGGGTCGGCGAAGGCGGCGACGAGGGGCCGCAGCGAGGCGGGAAGGATGCGGATGGAGGCGTCGGTGTTCACCACGATCTCGCCGGTGAGGAGGGACGCGGCCGCGTTCTCCGCCGCCGTCTTGCCGCGCCGCTCCGGCATCCGCAGCAGCTGCACCCCGCGGTCCGCGAAGGAGCGGACGACGTCGTCGGTGCCGTCCGTGGACCCGTCGCTCACCACCACGATCTGCCGCCGCTCCGCGGGATAGTCCAGCGCCAGCAGGCTCTGCAGCGTGGCGCCGATCTCCGCCTCCTCGTTGTAGGCGGGGACGGTGATGCTGATGCGCGGCCACTCCGCCGGCTCCGCCGCGCCGTCCCGCCGCCGGCGCGGTGCGAAGATCCAGAGGAGCAGCGGATAGCCCGCGTAGGCGTACAGCGGCAGCAGGAGGGCGATCGCGATCGACGCGTACGCGGCGGCGTGCATGGGGGTCATCTCGCGGAGCGGGAGACGAGGGATGCGTAGAGGGATTCGTACGCGTCCAGCCAGGGCCCGCAGCCGAACGCGGACTCCAGCCGCCGCCTCGCCGCGTCCACCCGCGCGCGCGCCGCCCGCGGCGAGGCGCGGACCTCCGCCAGGGCGGCGGCCAGGGCGGCGGGGGTGTCCGGCGGCACCAGCCACGCCTCCACGGGGCCGACCACGTGGGGCACCCCACCCACCCGCGCGGCGACCACGGGAACGCCGGCGGCGATCGCCTCGAAGAGCGCGATCGGCGTTCCCTCGGTGCGCGAGCTGAGCACGAAGACGTCGAACGCCGCGTACAGCGCCGCCGCGCCCGGCACAGGCCCGTGCCAGCGGACGCGGTCCGCCACGCCCAGCCGCGCGGCGTGCGCGCGGAGCGCGGCCGCGTCGGACCCGTCGCCCAGGAAGGAGGCGTGGACGCCGGGGAGGGCGCGGAGGGCGTACAGCAGCACGTCCGCGCCCTTCTCCGGGCTCAGCCGCCCCACCCAGCCGGCGACGAACTCGCCGGCGCCGATCCCCAGCCGCGCCCGGGCTTCGCCGCGCGGCAGGGGCGGCTCCGCCGGGCTCCACGCGTTGGGGATCGTCCTCACCCGGTCGCCGGGGACGGTGACGCGCAGCTGCCGCGCGAGGGGCTCGGAAACGGCCACCACCGCGTCGAAGCGGCGCAGGGCCAGGCGCTGCATGGCCTCGTAAACCTGGTTGCGCACGCCCCCGCCCGTGAACCCGTGCACCGTGGTGGCGGACGGGGTGCCGGTGGCGGCGGCCGGCCGGCCGTGCAGCACGTCGGCGCGGTAGCCGTGGGTGTGCACCACGTCGGGCCGCAGTCGGCGGCGCAGTTCGTCCACCGCCGCCATCTCCGCCCCGTACGCGCGCCCGGGGGCGGGGATCACGTGCGACGGCACGCGCAGCTCCCGCAGAAAGGGATGCCCTTCCGCGCCCCCGTCCAGCACGGCGGCCACGTGCACCTCGTGCCCCCGCGCCGCCACGCCGGCGGTGAGCGCCGCCACCACGCGCTCCAGCCCGCCGTACGGCGCGGGCGCCAGGACGTGCAGGATGCGCATCAGGCCAGCCGCCCCACGTCCGCGCACCGGTCGGGACGGAGCGCGTGATCGTGCCGCATCAGCGCGTCGGCAAAGAACTTGGCGGCCCAGCTCAGCATCTCGTAGCGCCCGTACTCCCCGCCCAGCGGCCAGGAGCCGGGAACCCCGCCGCGCACCCCCGGCTCCGGCGCCGCGCGGTCCTGCGTCCGCTTGACGAACGCGAGCGACCGCGCGGCGGGGTCGATCCACTCCGCCTTGCCGGTGACCCGGGCCAGGCGCAGCCAGGTGTTGGCCATCTGCGCCTGCCCCGTCACGCAGCTCCACCCCGCCTCTTCCGTCCACCCCGGGCCGAAGCGCCCCGCCATCCGCCCCTCCGCCCCCACCCGCTCCGCCAGCCCGGCCGCGGCCCGCTCGGCCGCACGGACGAGGGTGTCGTCGCCCAGGACGCGCCCGCCCTCCAGCAGCCCGCGCACGGTGTAGGCGAGGGTGTGCAGCAGGGGGCGGCGGGGATCGTACAGGCAGCAGCCGGGAAACCAGCCGTCCCCGTGCTGCGCGGCGGCGACCGCGCGAAGGACGCGCGCCGCCGCGCCCGTGAACGCGGGCTCGGCCAGGAGCGCGCCCGCCTCCGCCAGGGCCCAGGCGGCACGGGCGTTGTAGGCGGTCGCGTCCCCCCGGGCAAAGCGCGAGTTGCCCTGGACGAACGCGCCGCCGGCCTCGCACCGGGCCAGCCAGGCGCCGGCCCGCCGCGCGGCGTCGGCGAACGAATCGTCCCCCGCCTCTTCCCACGCCGCCAGCCACCCCAGCATCACCTGCCCGGTGTTGAAGACGGCGGGGGAGGGCGGCTGGCCGATGACGCC
>DASQBH010000689.1:0-3829 GCA_035635315.1 Longimicrobium sp. | reverse complement strand
GGCGCCATCGGGGCCATCCCCGACATGAACCCGCTCACCAGCTCCGACCACACGGCCAACCAGGTGCAGCAGTACGTCCTGTTCATGCCGCTCATCACCTACGACGAGAAGTTCGAGCCGGTTCCCTGGCTGGCCCGTTCGTGGGAGGTGAACGCCGACACCAGCGAGCTGACCTTTCACCTGCGCAACGACGTCTTCTGGCACGACGGAAAAAAGACCACGGCGTACGACGTGAAGTACTCGTACGACATGGCCCGCAACCCGGAGACCCTGTTCCCCAACAGCTCCTTCTGGACGCACTACGGCGACGCCACGGTGGTGGACTCGTTCACCGTGCGCATCGGCATGCGGCCGCACGCCGACTTCATGGACCCGTGGCGCTCCTTTGCCCCCGTGCCCCGGCACGTGCTGGAGGGAACGGCGCCCTCGAACATGAAGACGCACCCGTTCGGCACGCGCAGCCCGGTGGGGAACGGGCCGTTCAAGTTCGTGGAGCACCTGCCGGGGCAGCGCTGGGTGTTCGCGGCCAACGAGAACTTTCCCAAGGAGCTGGGCGGGCGGCCGTACGCCGACCGGCTGGTGTACCGCATCATCCCCGAGCCCACCACGCTCATGGCGGAGCTGCTGCGGGGGAACCTGGACTACTACATCGCGGCCACGGCCGACCAGGCGGCGCAGATCGACGCTTCGCCCGCGGCCCGCATCCTTTCCTTTCCCGACCGGCAGTTCCTGATGGTGGGGTGGAACGAGAAGCGCGAGATGTTCCAGGACGCGCGGACGCGGCGGGCGCTCACCATGGGGCTGGACCGCAACGCCATCGTGCAGGCGGTGCGGCGCGGCTACGGCGAGCTGGGCAACACCACCATCCCGCCCATGTTCTGGAACCACGACCCCCAGGCCGGCGCGGACCTCAAGTACGACACGGCGGCGGCCAGGCGGCTGCTGGCCGAGGTGGGGTGGCAGGACCGCAACCGCGACGGCATCCTGGAGAACGCGCAGGGGCAGCCCTTCCGGTTCACCATCATCACCAACCAGGGGAACCGCGAGCGCGAGGACATCGCCGTCATCCTGCAGAGCCAGCTGCGCGCGCTGGGGATCGACGTGCGCACGCAGCTGATGGAGTGGGGAAGCCTGCTGGACCGCATCCAGGACGTGGAGAAGCGCGACTTCGACGTGGTGCTCATCGCCTGGGTGACGGAGTTCCGCATCGACGACTCCAACCTGTTCCACTGCGAAAAGCGGGACGAGCCCTACCAGTGGGTGTCGTACTGCAACCCGCAGACGGACCGGCTGCTGGACACGCTGCCCACCATCGTGGACCGCAACGCCTCGCGGCCGCTGTGGAACCAGTACCAGCGGCAGATCGCGCAGGACCAGCCGTACACCATCCTGTACTTCACGCGCCGCCTGGAGGGGGTGCACGAGCGCCTGCGCAACGTGAACCCCGACGCCCGCGGCGACTGGGTGAACATCAGGCAGTGGTACCTGCTTCCCAACATGCGCGCCAACCGCTGACACACGGACGGACCGGATGAACGCACGGGGCTGGAAGGGCGCGGCGGCCCGCCGCGCGGGAGTGCTCGCCCTGCTGGCGCTGGCCGCGGCCTGCGCCGACCGCCGCCAGGAGGAGGGCACCCGCGGCAAGGGTACGGACGACGGCGGGCCGCGGCGGGGCGGCACCGCCGTGGTGGCCGAGATCGCCGACGTCCAGCAGCCTTTTCCCCTGTTCTTCACGGGCGGGCTGGACTCGGACATGATGGACGTCATGTACATGGGGCTCACCCGCGGCGCGTGGCGCGACGGCAGGCTGGTCGCGCTGCTCTCCGACCGGTCGCCCATGGCCATGGCCTGGCACTGGGAGTACCTGGGCCCCGACTCCACCTCCATCCGCTACCGCATGCGCAGCGCCCTGCGGTGGAGCGACGGGCAGCCCATCACCGCGCACGACGTGGTGTTCACCTACGGGCTGTACGCCGACACCGCGCTGGCGTCGCCGCGGCTGTCCAACATGGCGCAGATCGACTCCGTGGCCGCGGAGAACGACTCCACCGTCGTGTTCCACTTCAAGCGCCGCTACCCCGAGATGATCTTCGACTCGGGGCTCGCCATCATCCCCCGGCACGTGTACCGCGGCGTGGCGCCGGCGGCCCTGAGCACGCACTCCTCCATCTCCCGGCCGCAGACCCTGGTGGTGAGCGGGGCGTTCATGATCGGCGACCACCAGCCGGGGGCACAGATCACCATGGTGCCCAACCCACACTTTTCCGTGCGCCCGCTGCTGGACCGGCTGGTGATCCGGGTGATCCCGGAGCCCACCACCCGGCTGGTGGAGCTGCGCAACGGAACCGTGCACTTTGCGCGCGGCGTGACCTTCGATCAGATCGCCGCCCTGCGGCAGCAGGCGCCCGGCGTGGGCTTCGAGGTCGAAAGCGCGCGCTTCTGGGAGTACCTGGGCTACAACCTGCGGCGCCCCATGTTTGCCGACGTAAACGTGCGGCGGGCGCTGGGGCTGGCCATCGACGTGCCCGCCATCATCCGGCAGCTGCGGATGGAGGAGTGGGTCACGCAGGCCGCGGGGCCGTACGGGCCGATCCAGGAGGACTTCTTCGACCCGCAGCGCATGCGCCCGCTTCCCTACGACACGGCCCAGGCACGGCGGCTGCTGGACGCCGCGGGGTGGCACGACACGGACGGCGACGGCATCCGCGAAAAGAACGGCCGCCCCTTCCGCTTTACCCTGCTTACCAACACCGCCAACCAGCGCCGCACCGACGTGTCGCAGATCTTGCAGCGGATGTGGCGCGCGGTGGGCGCGGACGTGCAGTTGCAGGCGCAGGAGTTCGGAACGGTGCAGGAGCGGCAGTTCGGCCCCGACCACGACTTCGACGTGGTGCTGGGCAGCTGGGGGGTAGAGCTGTCGGGGGTGCTGAGCCCGCTCTTTTCGCCCGATGCGCACCTGAACTTCGTGGGCTTCGACGACCCCGCGGCGGCGCGGCTCATGCGGCAGGCCGAGGCGCAGCCCACCCTCGCCACCGCGGCGCCGCTGTGGCGCGCCACCGCGGAGCGGATCGTGCAGATGCAGCCGTACACCTGGCTTTACTGGTACGGACCGGTTACGGCGCGCGACCCGCGGCTGCGGGGGGTGAGGGTGGACGCGTACGGCGCGTACCAGAACGTCTGGGAATGGTGGCTGGCCGGCGGCGGGTCCGCCGGCGCCGCGGACGACACCGCGAAGAGGGACACGGGACGGTGAGATGATCGGCTACCTGCTGCGGCGGCTCCTGGGCGCCATCCCCCTTCTGCTGGGGATCCTGACGCTCATCTTCTTCGTGATGCACCTGGCCCCGGGCGACCCCACGGACCGGATCTTCAGCAATCCGAACGTGAGCCCCGAGGTCATCGAGCAGATGCGCAAGAACCTGGGGCTGGACCAGCCGCTGCACGTGCAGTACGGCCGCTGGCTCTGGTCGTTCGTCCGCGGCGACTTCGGCTACAGCTTCGGGCAGATGCGCCCGATCAACGAGATCCTGCCCGTGGTGCTGTGGAACACGCTGCAGCTCACGCTGATCTCGCTGGTGGTGATCTTCGTGGTGGGGATGCTGATCGGCATCGTGCAGGCGGTGCGGCAGTACAGCATCGCCGACAACGTGCTCACCTTCCTGGCGCTGTTCTTCTACTCGATGCCCAGCTTCTGGTTCGCCCTGATGCTCATCCTGATCTTCTCGCTGCGGGCGGGGCAGGAGGGGTGGCCGATCCAGTTCCCCGCGTCGGGGATGACGGGGATCGAGTACGAGTACATGGGGGCCGGCGGAAAGCTGATGGACCGGGC
>DASQBH010000688.1:0-3498 GCA_035635315.1 Longimicrobium sp. | reverse complement strand
ACGCGATCCCGGCGTCGCTCACCGACCGCCTGGGCGTGAGCGTGGGCGAGGGAACGCGCATCTACCTGAACGTGCAGAACGTGCACACCTTCACCAGCTTCTCCAACTGGGACCCGGAGATTCGCGGCGGCGGGTCGCTTTCGCGCGGCATCGACGACGGGCGCATCTACCCCAACCCGCGCACGTTCACGCTGGGCATCGACGTCAACCTGTGAAACCCCGGGACAGAGGCATCAAGGCCATGAACATGAGAAACCGACTGGTCCCGGTCCTTGCCGCGGCGCTGCTGCTGGCGGGGTGCGCGGACATCACGCTGGAGGACCCCAACCGGCAGACGGTGGATACCTTCTGGCAGGACGAGCAGGACGCGCTGCTGGGGATCAACGCCACCTACCGGGCGCTGCAGGAAAACGGCACCTACGGCCGCTGGCTGCAGTTTGCCTACGACCTGCGCAGCGACATCGGGTTCAGCCGCAGCCCGTGGGGCGACCTGGCCAACTTTACCAAGAGCGTGCTGGGCGGTTACGACTTCGAGGTGAACCGCGAGATCTGGCAGCACCACTACCAGGCCATCTTCCGCGCCAACCAGGTGATCGCGTACGTCCCCGAGATCGAGATGGACGCGGCGCTGCGCGACCGCATCGTGGGCGAGGCGCGGTTCATCCGCGCGCTGATGTACTTCAACCTGGTGAACCTGTACGGCGGCGTGCCGCTGGTCACCGAGCCGCCGGTGCCCACCGACCGCCCGGCGGAGGGAACGCCGGAGGAGCTGTGGGCGCTGATCGAGAGCGACCTGACGGCGGCGGCGGCGGTGCTCCCCGCCTCGTACAGCGGCGCCGACGCGGGGCGGGCCACCCGCGGCGCGGCGCGCGGGCTGCTGGGCAAGGCGCACCTGCAGCAGAACGAGTGGGGGCTGGCCTCGCAGGCGTTCACGCAGGTGATCGCCGGGCCGTACACCCTGCTGGGCAGCTACGGCGACAACTTCATCCAGGCGCAGGACAACAACCCCGAGACGGTGTTCGAGGTGCAGTTTGGCGGGCCCGAGGTGCTGGCCGCCGGCAGCCGCGGGCAGAACGTGATCAAGATGATCGGGCCCTGCGACGTGGGCTTTTGCGACGGCGAGCCCACGGCGTGGTACTTCGGCGTGCTGGCCGCCGAGACCACGGTGGGCGGGCAGCCCGACCCGCGGCTTGACGCCACCCTGTTCTACAACCGGGCCGGCGGGATGGACGTGTACGGCACCCCGTTCGCCGTGCGCTACGGCGGCCGCCTGGGCGACCGCTTCTGGAAGAAGTACGGCGAGCACTACAAGACGGCGCAGGACTGGGACAACCCCATCAACATCAAGGTGATGCGGCTGGGCGGCATTCTGCTGCTGCACGCCGAGGCGCTCAACGAGGCCAGCGGCCCGGGGGCGGCCAAGCCGTTCGTGGACCAGGTGCGGGCGCGCGCGGGGCTGGCGCCGCTGGGCCCCGGGATGACGCAGGCGCAGATGCGCACGGCGATCGAGATGGAGGAGCTGCGCGAGCTGGGGCTGGAGAACGAGCGCTTTCTGTACCTCAAGCGCCACGGCTGGCTCACGGACCCGGCGCGCATCAACATCCTCAGGACGCACGACCCGGACTTCAACCTGTTCGAGCCGCACCGCAACCTGCTGCCGATCCCGACCACGGAGATCCTGCTGAACCCCAACGTCACGCAGAACCCCGGCTGGGGCTGAGCCGGGCACCGGCCCGGGCGGGGTGAAACCCGCCCGGGCCCATTTTTCGGAGGCTGATGGGCACGGACGGCGGGGTGCAGAGTATCCAGTGCCGAGTGCGGAGTGCCGAGTGCCGAGTGCCGAGTGCCGAGTGCCGAGTGCCGAGTGCCGAGTGCCGAGTGCCGAGTGCCAGGGTCCCGGTGATACGGAATCCGAAAAAGGCCTGTGATTTCCTGAGGGAGCGCCGCGCAAGCCCTTGCGGGTGGCACTTCAGGTGGCGCGCGACCGAAGGATCTCCTTTCGGCCGCCTCGGAGCTGGATTCACGGCATGACTCCAGCCCCTCGGTTCTGCCGGCAAGATCCTTCGGTCGGCGCCAGGATTGCAGAGTCATGGCGGGTTCAACGCGGCGCTTCCCTCAGAGGGTGTTGCTAAACCATCCGTTCGAAGGTGACTTCCTGAGGGAGCGCACCGCGTGGAACCTGAACCTGCACAGCCAGTTGCGCGCGACCGAAGGACCTCGTCTGCCCCCTCGCGCAGGCTGGCTTCTGGGAATGGAAGCCAGCTCCACAGTTCTGCCGGCGAGGTCCTTCGGTCGGCGCCAAAGTTTTTCGTACCAGCAGGTTGCAGAGCGGCGCCTCCCTCAGGAAGTCAACGCTCGTGTTGGGAAGCCAGAGGTTTAGCAACACCCTCTCAGGAAATCACGAGGGTATTTACGGATTCGGTATGAAACGTCGATGGAGAGCTGGATGAGATCGCTGTATCGTCTGCTGCTGGCCGTTGCCCTTCCCTTCTCCGCCGCCTGCTCCGACGGCGGGGGCACCGGGCCGCCCCCGGAGCCGGGGCCGCAGTGCACCTTCGCCAACCCGGTCACGGCGGGCGCGGACCCCTGGGTGGTGCGCGAGAACGGCACCTACTACATGGTGCAGTCGCACGACAACGGCATCTATCTCTACCGGTCGAGCAAGCTTACGCAGGTCGCCAGCAACGCGACGCGGGTGTGGGCGGCGCCCGACACGGGGTGGAACCGCGTCAACATCTGGGCGCCGGAACTGCACCACGTCGACAACCGCTGGTACATCTACTACGCCGCGGGGCGCGCGGGGCCGCCGTTCATCCACCAGCGCGCCGGCGTGCTGGAATCCGTCGGCGACGATCCGCTGGGGCCGTACGTAGACCGGGGGATGCTGTACACGGGCGACGACCAGGCCGGCGGCGCGCCTTCGCGCTGGGCCATCGACCTGACCATCGGGCGGATCAACGGCCAGCTGATCGCCATCTGGTCCGGCTGGGAGACGGACGCGGCCACGGACCGCACGCCGCAGCACCTGTACGCCGCGCGGATGACCAGCCCCACCACCATCAGCGGCAACCGCGTGCGCATCAGCTCGCCGCTGGAGGCGTGGGAGCGGGGGACGGAGCTGGACCTGCAGGAGGGGCCGCAGGTGCTGCAGCGCAACGGGCAGACGTTCATCATCTACTCCACGCGCGAATCGTGGCTGCCGGACTACCGGCTGGGGCAGCTCAAGTTCATCGGCGGCGACCCGCTCTCCGCCGGCAGCTGGAGCAAGAGCGCGGGCCCCGTCTTCCAGTCCGGCGAGGGCGTGGTCGGCGTGGGGCACGCCAGCTTCACCACCTCGCCCAGCGGCACGGAGGACTGGATCGTCTACCACGCCAAGACCAGCACGGCGCCCGGGTGGGACCGGGTGATCCGGATGCAGCGCTTTACCTGGAACCCCGACGGGTCGCCGAACTTCGGGCTCCCCGTGGCGTCCGGCCGGCAGGTGGCCGCGCCGGCGGG
>DASQBH010000687.1:0-2548 GCA_035635315.1 Longimicrobium sp. | reverse complement strand
CTGTCGGCGCTGTACGGGGCGTACGGGGAGGGTGGGGAGTCGCCGCTGCCGGAGCTGCCGGTGCAGTACGCCGACTACGCGGTGTGGCAGCGCGAGCAGCTGCAGGGCGACGCCCTGGAGCGTCATCTCTCGTACTGGCGGGAGCGCCTGGCGGGAGCCCCGGAGCTGGTGGAGCTGCCCACCGACCATCCCCGCCCGGCCGCGCAGACGTTCCGGGGGGCGAGCGAGCGGATGGACCTTCCCGCCGAGTTGCTGGAGCGGCTCCGGGCGCTGGGGCGGAGCGAGGGAGCGACGCTGTTCGTGGTGGTGCTCTCCGCCTTCCAGGTGCTGCTGTCGAAGTACAGCGGGAGCGAGGACATCGTCGTGGGGAGCCCCATCGCGGGGCGGACGAGAAACGAGGTCGCGGGGCTGATCGGCTTCTTCGTGAACACGCTGGTGCTGCGCACCGATCTGGGGGGAGATCCCAGCTTCCGGGAGGTGCTGCGGCAGGTGCGGGAGGTGATGCTGGGGGCGTACGAGCACCAGGAGCTTCCCTTCGCGAAGCTGGTGGCCGAGCTGCAGCCGGAGCGCAGCTTGAGCCATTCGCCGCTCTTCCAGGTGGAGTTCACGCTGGACGACATGGAAGAATCGGGACGTGGCGCGGCAGAGTCGAGCACCGGGTCGAGCACCGGGTCGAGCACCGGGTCGAGCACCGAGCCGAGCACCGAGCCGAGCACCGGGTCGAGCACCGAGTTGAGCACCGAAGTGCTCGAAGCGGATTTCGGCGTCTCCAAGTTCGACCTGATGCTGGCCCTCGTGGCAACGCGGCGAAGCCTGCGCGGCGGACTGGTCTACAGCACTGATCTCTTCGAGCGTGGTACGATCGTGCGGATGATCGGCCACCTGGCACGGGTGCTGGAACAGGTCGCCGCCGACGCGGACGTGCGGCTTTCGCGGCTGGAGCTGCTCGACGAGGCGGAGCGCGCGCTGGTGCTGGAAGGGTGGAACCGGACGGCGGCCAAGGTTCCGGCGGACCGCTGCATCCACGAGCTGTTCGAGGCGCAGGCGGCGCGCACGCCGGGGGCGGTGGCCGTGCGCTTCGAGGAGGAGTCGCTCACGTACGCGGAGCTGAACGACCGCGCCAACCGCCTCGCCCACCACCTTCGGCGGCGTGGGGTGGGCCCCGAGGTGCGGGTGGGCGTGCTGATGGAGCGGAGCCTGGAGATGGTGGTCTCGCTCCTGGCGGTGCTCAAGGCCGGCGGTGCGTACGTGCCGCTGGACCCGGGCCTGCCCGCCGAGCGGCTGGCGTACATGCTGGACGACAGCGGTGTGCCGCTGGTGCTGGTGCAAGCTGCCCTGGGCGGGACCGTCCCCGCGCGCGAAGGCGTGGAGGTGCTGGCGGTGGACGCGCTGGCGGAGCGGCTCGCGTCGGAGCCGGCGGAGAACCCGGCGGGCGGCGCGGGGCCGGATTCGCTGGCGTACGTCATCTACACCTCCGGATCGACCGGCCGCCCCAAGGGGGTGATGAACCAGCACCGGGGCGTGGTGAACCGCCTGGTGTGGATGCAGGCGTACTTCGGCATCGGCGCGGACGACGTGGTGCTGCAGAAGACGCCGTTCGGGTTCGACGTGTCGGTGTGGGAGTTCTTCTGGCCGCTGCAGCAGGGCGCGCGGCTGGTGATGGCGCGCCCGGATGGGCACCGCGACCCGGCCTACCTGCGCGACGTGGTGGAGCGCGAGGGCGTGACCACGCTGCACTTCGTCCCTTCCATGCTGCAGGCGTTCGTGGAGGCGGTTGAGGCGGGCCGCTGCGGCTCGCTGCGCCACGTCGTCTGCAGCGGCGAGGCGCTGCCGCCGGCGCTGGTGCGGCGCTTCTACGACCGGTTCGCCGGCCCTGTCGTCACCAACCTGTACGGCCCCACCGAGGCGGCCGTGGACGTGAGCTGCTGGACCTGCGCGCGGGAAGACGCGGCCGACGTGGTGCCGATCGGCGGGCCGGTGTGGAACACCGCGCTCTACGTGCTGGACGCGGCCGGTCGGCCAGTGCTGGTCGGCGTCCCCGTCGAGCTGTACATCGGCGGGGTGCAGGTGGCGCGCGGGTACCTGGATCGTCCGGGGCTGACCGCGGAGCGCTTCGTTCCGGATCCGTTCTCGGCCGAAGGCGGCGCGCGGCTGTACCGCACGGGCGACCGGGCGCGGTGGCGGGCGGACGGTGCCATCGAGTACCTGGGGCGGCTGGACTTCCAGGTAAAGGTGCGCGGCTTCCGCATCGAGCTGGGCGAGATCGAGGGCGCGCTGCGGCGGAGCGAGGGAGTCGCCGACTGCGTGGTCGTGGCCCGCGAGGACGTGCCGGGGGAGAAGCGGCTGGTGGCGTACGTGGTGGGCGACGTGGAGGCGGGAGCGTTGCGCGAGCACCTGCACCGGGAGCTCCCGGAGTACATGGTGCCGGCGGCGTTCGTGGTGCTGGAGGCGCTGCCGCTGACGCCGAACGGCAAGCTGGACCGCAAGGCGCTGCCGGCGCCGGAGGGGGATGCGTACGCGCGGGGGAGCTACGAGGCACCGCTGGGGG
>DASQBH010000686.1:0-2206 GCA_035635315.1 Longimicrobium sp. | reverse complement strand
TGAGGATGGTCAGGTTCTCGGTAAAGGTGAGCATGTACATGCAGTACGCCGCGATCTGCCGCCCCCAGCCAATGACGCCCACCTTCTTGTCCACCACGGACGGCCCGTCGCAGTCCGGGCAGTGCCAGATGCTGGTGCCGTAGAAGTCGTCGAAGCCTGGCAGCTCCGGGACGATGTCCTTGAGGCCGGTGGCGATCAGGATCCGCCGCGCGCCAAAGACGCGGCCGTCCTCCATCGTCACGCGAAAGTCGTCCTGCTCGCCCTCCACCGTAACGACGACGCCGGGCTCGTACTCGGCGCCGGCGTCCACGGCCTGCAGCTTGAGCGTCTTGCGAAGGTCCCGGGGCGAGATGTCCTGCAGGCCGGGGTAGCCGTGCACGGCCCAGGTGGCGGCGTTGCGCGGGTCCTCCGCGTCGAACACGCGCACCTTGCGCCGGTAGCGGGCCAGCCACAGCGCGCCGGACAGCCCCGCCGGCCCCCCGCCGATCACGATCGCGTCGTACATGCCGCCGTACGTCATCCACCCCTCCCCCGGGAAAGCTGCATCACGAACGCGCGCCGGAGTGCAAGCGCCGCGCCCCGCGCCCGCGATTTGCCACGGACGCACATCCTCGTATTCTGTATCGCGATCCCCGACGATCCAGCGCACCAACCCCTGCGGAGGCGTACCCGTGGTCCGACTGTCGACGCTGCTCTTCCCCGCGCTGCCGGCGCTGTTCGCCGCGGCACTCCACGCACAGGCGCCCGCGGCGGGCGCGGCCGGCCCCGGCGGCGAGAACCCGCGCATCCACGAGATCGTCCGCGCGGTGGACCCCGCGCGCATTGAAAGCGACGTGCGGCGGCTGGCGGGCTTCGGCACGCGGCACACGCTGAGCGACACGGTCTCGCCCACGCGCGGCATCGGGGCGGCGCGGCGGTGGATCTTCAGCGAGTTCGAGCGCATCTCGCGCGAGTGCGGCGGGTGCCTGGAGGTGATGTACGTGGGCGACATCGTCCCCGGAAACCCGCAGGGGCGCATCCCCGTCGACACGCGCGTCGTCAACGTGGTCGCCGTCCAGCGCGGGCAGACGGACCCGGGGCGCTACGTCATCATCCAGGGCCACTACGACTCGCGGGTGACCAACGCCAACGACGCCACCAGCGACGCACCGGGGGCCAACGACGACGCGTCGGGCACGTCCGCCGCCATCGAGGCGGCGCGGGTGCTGTCGAAGCACCGCTTCGACGCCACCATCGTCTACGCGGCGCTGGCGGGCGAGGAGCAGGGGCTGAACGGCGGCAACATCCTGGCGGCGCACGCGCGGCAGAACGGCTGGCGCATCGCGGGCGTGCTGAACAACGACATCATCGGCAACAGCCGGGGGATCGGCGGGCAGGTGGGCAACACCACGATGCGCATCTTCGCGCCGGGGATTCCGCCCGAGGCGCCGGCGGCGGAGCTGCGCCGCTACCTGTACAGCGGCGGCGAGCTGGACGTCCCCAGCCGCCAGCTGGCGCGCTACGTGGACCGCACCGCGGACCGCTACGTCCCGGACCTGGACGCGCAGATCATCTACCGGCTGGACCGGTTCGGCCGCGGCGGCGACCAGACGCCGTTCTTCCTTGCGGGCTACCCGGCGGTGCGGCTGACGGAGATGTACGAGGACTACACGCGCCAGCACCAGGACCTGCGGGTGGAGAACGGCATCCGGTACGGCGACGTCCCCGACGCGGTGGACTACCGCTACACGGGGCGCATCACGGCGCTGAACGCGGCGGCGCTGGCGTCGCTGGCCTGGGCCCCCGCGGCGCCGGACTCGGTGACCATCCGCGGCGCCGTCTCCGCCAACACCACGCTGCGCTGGCAGCCGGTGAGCGCGCCTGACCTGGCCGGCTACCGCGTGTACTGGCGCGAGGCGACGTCGCCCACGTGGGACCACTCGCGCTGGGTGGGGAACGTGACGGAGGCCACGCTGGAAGGCGTGATCATCGACAACTGGTTCTTCGGCGTGGCCGCGGTCGACCGGGACGGAAACGAGAGCCCTGTGGCCTTCCCCGCGCCGGGGCGGTAGGTGGACGGCAGGGGAGGATACGAAGAAGCCCGCCGGCAGCGCGCCGGCGGGCTTCTTCGTCGTCATCACGGGTGCCCGCACCTCGATCTGGAGGGCGGCCGCTCCCGCGTCAGTCCGGGCCGGACCAGACCTCTTCCAGCCCGAAGCCCGTGAGC
>DASQBH010000685.1:0-2347 GCA_035635315.1 Longimicrobium sp. | reverse complement strand
ACCTGTTCGCGCTGGACGTGCATCGGCCCGCGCCGCTGTACGCGGAATCGGTGGAGGTCGCGGAGCGGCGCGCGGCGGACGGTGCCGTCCTGCTGCCGCTGGACCTGGAATCGGCGCGGGCGGCGGCGGCGCGGCTGGCGGCGGGCGGAACCCGCTCGGCCGCCGTCGCGCTGGCGCACGCGTTCCGCGACCCCGCCCACGAGCGCGCGCTGGCGGACGTGCTGCGCGAGGCCGGGTTCGATCACGTCTCGATTTCGTCGGACCTGGCGCCGTTCATCGGGCTGCTGGCGCGGGCGGAGACGGCGACCGTGGACGCGTACCTGGGGCCCGTCATCGGCCGCTACCTGGAGGGCGTGCGCTCCGCGCTGGGCGGCGGGCGGCTGCACGTGATGACGAGCGCGGGCGGGCTGGTGCGGCCGGAGGACTTTCGCGCCAAGGACTCGCTGCTCAGCGGGCCCGCGGGCGGCGTCGTCGGGGCGGCGCTGGCGGGGCGGCGCGCGGGGCACGCGCGGGTCATCGCCTTCGACATGGGCGGCACCAGCACCGACGTGGCGCGCGTGGACGGCGACTTCGAGTACGTGTGGGAGCACGAGGTGGGCGGCGCCCGCATCGTGGCGCCGGCGCTGGCCATCGAGAGCGTGGCCGCGGGCGGCGGCTCCATCTGCGCCTTCGACGCGCAGGGGGTGCGCGTGGGGCCGGAGAGCGCGGGCGCGTCGCCCGGACCGGCGTGCTACGGCGCGGGTGGCCCGCTCACCGTCACCGACTGCAACCTGCTGCTCGGCCGATTGGACCCGGCGCGCTTCGCCATCCCCGTCGATCCCGCCCCTGCCGCCTCGGCCGCCGACGCGCTCGCCGCACGCGTCCGCGCGGAGACCGGCGAGGCGGTGGACCGGCAGGCGCTGCTGGCGGGGTTGATCGACATCGCCGACGAGCGGATGGCGGACGCGATCCGCGGCATCAGCCTGCGGCGCGGCTACGATCCGTCGGAGTACGCGCTGGTGGCGTTCGGCGGGGCGGGGGCGCAGCACGCGTGCGGCGTGGCGTCGCGGCTGGGCATCGGCACGGTCATCGTGCCGACGGATGCGGGGCTGCTGAGCGCGCTGGGCATTGGCCACGCGCCGCTGGAGCGCTTTGCCGAGCGCCAGGTCCTGCGCCGCCTGGACGAGGTGGAGGATGCGATCGCCGCCACGTTCGATGCCCTCTCCGCCGACGCGGCCGACGCCGTCGCGCGCGAGGGCGTGCCGCACGAGGAGATCGCCATCCGCCGCCGCATCGCCAACCTGCGCTACGTGGGCCAGGACTCCACGCTGACGATCGAATGGGACCGTTCGGTCTCGTTGCGCGATGCCTTCGAGGCGCGCTACGCCGCCGTCTACGGCCACCGCCCCGCATCGCGCCCGATTGAGGTTGAATCCATCCGGGCCATCGCCTCCACCCGGACGCAGGAAGACCCGCCGACATCCGCTCCCCATCCACACGACGCGACCCCCGCCGGCACTCGCGAAACGTGGATCGGCGGCGCGTGGGTGCAGGTCCCTGTCTACGAGCGAGACCGTCTGGTCTCCGGCGCCCGCCTCACCGGCCCCGCGCTGATCGCCGAGCGCCACAGCGCCACCTTCGTCGCCGCGGGCTGGACCGCATCCGTAGACGCCGCCTCGAACCTCGTCCTCACCGCCTCATCCGCCGCTGACGACGAGGAGTCTGCCGACGACGCCCACTCTCGCACTCTCGCACTTTCGCACTCTCGCACTTCAGTCCCCGAGGCCGTCCGCCTGGAGCTCTTCGTCTCCCGCTTCCGCGCGCTGGTGGGCGAGATGGGCGAGATGCTGCGGCGCACGGCGCTTTCCACCAACGTCAAGGAGCGGCTCGACTTCTCCTGCGCGCTGCTGGATGCGGCCGGCGAGCTGGTGGTGAACGCGCCGCACATCCCCGTGCACCTGGGGGCAATGGGGCTGTGCGTCCGCTCCGTCCGCGACGCGGTGGAGATGCGCCCGGGCGACGTGATCGTCACCAACCACCCCGGCTTTGGCGGATCGCACCTGCCGGACGTCACCGTCATCACCCCTGTCCACGACGACGAGGCGGTGCTCATCGGCTACGTCGCCAGCCGCGCGCACCACGCGGAGATCGGCGGCACGCGGCCGGGATCGATGCCGCCCGCTGCTACGACGCTGGCGGAGGAGGGCGTCGTCATCGCCCCCATGCACCTGGTGCGCGGCGGCGAGGCGCGCTGGGAGGCGATGCGCGACGTGCTCGCCGGTGGGCCGCACCCGTCGCGGTCCATCGACGACAACCTGGCGGACCTCGCCGCCGCCGTCGCCGCCAACCACCGCGGCGCCGAGATGCT
>DASQBH010000684.1:0-2664 GCA_035635315.1 Longimicrobium sp. | reverse complement strand
CCGCAGCGGCACCGTGGCGCCCGTCAGCGAGGCCACGTAGACGCGGTCCAGCGCCTCCACCGTGGGCATCCCCTGGTGCGGCAGGCGCACGCGAATCGGATACTCCTCGCCGCTGCCGTCGCGGTACACGCCCGCGCTCAGCCCCGCCACGCCCAGCCGGATCGTCCGGTCCACCTCGATCGCGGGGATGCCGAACATCCCCGCCTTGTGCTGATCGACGTCCACCTTGAGATCGGTCCGCGCCAGACGCACCGGGTTGTCGACGTACATCGTTCCTGGGGTGGCGGTGATGACGCGCTCCACCCGCGCCGCCAGCGAGCGCAGCGTGTCCAGGTCCGGCCCGGTCAGGCGGATGGCGACGGGGGCGTCGATCGGCGGCCCGTTCTCGAACTCGCGCACCTCGATGCGCGCATTGGGATACGCCGCGAACCGCGCCCGCAGCGTGTCGAGCATGGCCGGCGTCTCACGCGAATCGTACTCTTCCAGGGTGACGAACAGCTGCGCCACGCCCGCGTTCTCGTTGCGGGGGATGACGTTGTAGTACACCTGCGGGTTGTCGCGCCCCACGTTGGTCATCACCGACGCCACGCCGTGCTGCTGGCTTACGATGCGCTCGGCGAAGCGCGCGGCGCGGTCCGTCTCGGCCAGGCTGCTGCCGTCGGGCGTGGACACGTCCACCAGGAACTGCGGCGTCCCCGCCTTGGGAAAGAGCGAAAAGCCGACGGCCGGCACCAGCGCCAGCGAGGCGACGAAGAGCGCGGCGGCGCCCGCAAGGGTGCGTCCCGGACGCGCCAGCGCCCGGTGCAGCACCGGCGCGTAGGTGGCGCCGATGGCGCGGTGCATCCACCGCATGAAGACGTTCCCCTCCGGGTCCTCCGTCCGCGACAGCGTGCGGCTGGCCAGCCAGGGGACGATGGTCAGCGATACCACCAGCGACGCCAGCACCGTGTAGACCACGGTGAGCGGCATCACCCGGATGAACTTGCCCGCGTTGCCGGGGAGAAAGATGAGCGGGAGAAAGGCGAAGATCAGCGTCGCCGTGCATCCCACCACCGCCACGGAAATCTGCCGCGTGGCCATCAACGCCGCTTCGCGCCTGGACCGCCCCTCGCGCAGAAAGCGGCTGATGTTCTCGACGACGACGATGGAGTCGTCCACCAGCAGCCCCAGCGCGATCACGAAGCCCACGATGGAGAGCTGGTTGATGGTGAACCCGGTCAGGTTGAGCGCCGTGAGCCCCATCGCCAGGGAGAGGGGGATGCTCACCATCACGATCCCCGCGGCGCGGACGCCCAGTGGCAGCAGGGTGAGGAGGACGAGGACGATGGCGATGGCGAAGTCGCGGCCCAGGTGGCTCAGCCGCTCGCGCACGTTCACCGACTGGTCGAAGCCGCGCTCCAGCTTTACGCCGGGCGGCAGCGTCTTTTCGAAGGCGTCCAGCTCCTTCCAGATGCCGTCGCGCACGGCGGAGCTGTTGACGTCCGGCAGCTGGTTGGCGGTGATGAACACCGCGCGGCGGCCGTTGAAGCGCGCCACGTGGGTGGGGTCGCCGTAGCTCCAGTCCACGTCGGCCACGTCGCGCAGGAAGGTGACGTTGCCGCCCCCCGCGCGGACCACGGTGTTGCGCACCTCGTCCAGCGACGCGTACTCGCCGCTCGTCTTTACGCTGAAGCGGCGGCTCCCCGCGTCCACCGTCCCCCCCGGCAGGTTGGCGTTGTCGCTGCCGATGGCCTGCAGAACCTGCCCCGGGGGGATGCGCAGCTGCGCCAGGCGGCCGAGATCGAGCCGCACCCCCACCTCGCGCTGCGGAAAGGCCCACGCCTCCGCGCTCTTTACGCCGGGAACGGTCTCGATGCGCTCCTCCAGCCGCTCCGCGCGCTGCTCCAGCTCGTGGTACGGCATGGTCTCGCTCACCAGCGCCAGCTGCACGATGTTCACCTCGCTGGCGCTCACCTTTCGCACCTCTAGCGAGTGCATGTCTGCCGGCAGCGTGGGGCGTAGCGCGTTCACCTCGCGCAGCACCTCGTCGTACTTCTCGTCCGCGTTCTCCTCCGCCTCGAACTCCACGGTGAGCACGGCCAGGCCGTCCTCCACCACCGCCTCGATCTTCTTGACCGCGTCCAGCTCCCCCATCCGCTCCTCGATGGGATCGACCACCAGCTGCTCCACGTCCGCCGGCCGCGCGCCGGGGTAGGCGGCGACGATGATGTACGTGGGGATGGGGATGGCGGGGTCTTCGGCCTTGGGGATGCTGGCCCACGAGCTGATCCCCATCACCGCCAGCATGAGAAAGAGGACGACCGTCAACTGGTAGCGGTCGACGAAGAACTCGGTGATGCGGCTGATCATGGGACCACCTTTACGGCCACGCCGTCGCCCAGGTACGCCGCGCCGTCCGTCACCACGTGGGCCACGCCGTCCAGCCCGCCGCTGACCGCCACCCGCTCGCCCGCGATAAAGCCGACGGTCACCGGCAGCCGCCGCGCCATCCGCCCGTCCGCCGCCAGCGTGTAGACCGTCGCCGCGTCCCCGTCCGCCTCCAGGATGCTCTGGATCGGCACCAGTGCCATCTCCGTTCCCGCCGCCGGCCGGATCTCCACCCGCCCCACCAGGCCGGACGAGAGCGGCTTCCCTCCGCCGGAGACGGAGACCTCCACCTGGTAC
>DASQBH010000683.1:0-4250 GCA_035635315.1 Longimicrobium sp. | reverse complement strand
CTTTGGGGGTATCCGTAAATACCGCAATGACTTCCTGAGGGAGGCGCCGCGCGGGTCCGTCCGTAACCGTGAAGTCCGGGCGCCGACCGAAGGATCTCGCCGGTAGAACCGGGAGGCTGGCTTCATGCCGTGAACCCAGCCCCGAGCCTTCTGAGAGGAGATCCTTCGGTCGCGCGCTACCTGCAGTGAAATCCTGACCACTCGCGCTGCGCTCCCTCAGGAAGTCAACGCTCTCTTTTCGGATTCAGCAATTCACCAGTCCGCGTCGCCCATCAGCATGCCGCGGCCGGGGAGCTCCTCCTCGGCTTCGGCGGCAAGGGCTTCGCGGGCAAGCTCCAGTTCTGACGCGCGCACCAGCACGCGGATGCCGCCGATGAAACCGATCAGCTCCGGCCGGATGCTGGCCATGTGGGAGTCGGGGACGAACGCGTCGATCTCGTGCGCGTCCAGCACGGCCACGATCAGGTCGGCCTCGTGCAGATACCCACAGTTGCGTACCACCACCCACTCCTCCGCGCGCAGCATGACCATCTGCATCTCCAGGTAGAGATTCCGGGGACACCGACGAACGGCGGAACACTACGGAGAGCACGCGCAAGAAGTTGCGGGGCTTGCTCTTACGGGGCGTCCGACAGGCACGGGCGGCCGGCGGAGCGGTCTGCGGCGGCGCGGGCGGCCACGTTCGCCTCGGCCGTGGGGGCGATGCGGTCCGTCACGCAGACCGGCCCCGGCGCAATGCGGGCGACGGCCAGGTACGAGGTGATCTGGGTCGCGTCCTCGGGATTCTCCGACGCGTTCACCCGCACGATGAGCGCGAACGGCCGCCCGCCCCGCATCCGCCACTCGGCGCGCGGGCCCACGCTCGAAAAGCCGCCGCTGACGACGCTCCAGTAGTTCAGCGGGTGCTCCTTGCCGTCTGGCGTAATCACGTCGATCGACTGTCGCAGGTCGCCTTCCAGCACCTTGAGCGCGTACCCCGCCGCGCCCGGGCACCGCGAGACGCTGCCCTCCGACTCCTCGTCGATCTCGATCACGCGGCAGTCCGCCTCCGCCAGCGAGGTGTAGACGCTGCTGACCGCACCCGTATCCGCATCCGCGAACGCGCCCATCGGCGGCGGTGGAGTGCCGGGCGGCAGCGTGAAGCCCGGCGGCGGCGCGTCCGGCAGCCGCATGCACTCGCTCGCCTTGATCACCGTCTCGGCCCGGCTGGGCAGGCGGTTGGCGGCGGCCATGCACTCCTCGTACGCCGACTGCTTCGCCGGTTGGGCGGGGGCGGCGGATTTTTCCGCAGCCGCCTCGTCGCCTCTGCAGGCGGCAAGGAGACAGAGCAGGCCCGGGATGCAGAAGCGGATGGTCCACATCGGACATCCTCCCTTCGAGATTAGTTGAAGAGTGCGACCCCGGCGCTGAGCGCAGGTGGTCACAGTCACAGCAGAACGGCCATCCGCCTGGCGAAGGTAAGCGCTTCGACGTTCCATTCGGCACGGCTCCCGTGTGGAAACGCAAACACGTGCATCTGTCGTCCCGCGCGCTCGACCGACGTCTGGATCTCGCCCGGCTCTAGGGCGATGCCCAGGGTCTGTAAGAGGTTCCTTCGCCAGTAGTAGCCGCTTACGACCAGCACCACGGGAGTGAGCACCGGCGGGCGCGCGCCGCCGCCGATCAGCAGGGTGCGCCAGAGTGTGCTCGCCCAAGCTTCGAGACCGTGAAGGACGCGTGGTCCGGCCCCGGGCGGAGGCGGCAAACGCAGCGCGGGCGCGGGGAAAAGGAATGTTTTCGACCTCTCCCAGGTTTCCCGCGGCTGGCTCAGCCGATCGGACGCCAGCGGAAAGAAGTTGCTGATGAGCGTCTGATCCAGCAGGGCGCTCGGCTCGCATCCAAGGTTCCGGGCGACCGCGCGCAGCAGGATGCCGACGTTCGAGGCAAACGTCCCGTACGGCATGTTCGCACGACCATGAATCGCCTGCACATAGGGACCGAACGGGTGAAACCCGCCCAGTGCATCGCTGTAGCTGCCGATTTCACCAAATCCGCCGGAACGAAGCGGAATGGGGCACGGGTTGTGGCCAAGGATGACGATGCGCGCGGCCGCGCCGAATGTACGACGGCTGGAATACAGGAATACCCATCCCTGATGGCGATGCACCGGTGTTGCCGATGTCCACGCCTGGTATACCTGGCTGATATTTGCCTCGAACAGGCTGGCCGCCGCCGTGGGGTCGTACGTCACGTTCCGCCGTGTGGACTCAGGCGTGGGCGGTCAGCGCGGGTCATCCACCGGCGCGCCCTGGGCGATCCAGCGGCCAAGCAGGGCGCGTTCCTCGTTGGTGATGTGGGTCTTGTTGGCGGGGGGCATGGTCTGCGTTTCCACGGCGCGGGCGCGGATGCGCTCGACGCGCGTGCGGATCTGCTCGGGCGTATCGAACGCCACGCCCGCGGGGGCCACGCCAAAGGTCAGGTCCGCCGGGCTGGCGCTGTGGCAGGCGGCGCAGCGCTTCTGGATGACGGCGTTCACCTCGCCAAACGACACGGGGCGGCCGCCGTCCACCTCCACGTCCGCGCCGGCGCGGGGCGCGCCCACCAGGTACAGCGCGGCCAGCGTGCCGGCGATCGCGGCCGCCAGCGCCGGCTTCCAGCGTGGCCAGCCGAAGCGCACGTTCAGGATGTGCCGCACCGCCGCGCCGCCCAGGGCCAGGATGCCCAGCAGCAGCCAGTTGAGCCGGTGTCCGTAGATCCCGGGAAAGTGGCTGCTCAGCATGAGCACGATCACCGGAAAGGTGATGTAGTTGTTGTGGATGGAGCGCGACTTGGCGCGTTTGGCGTACGCCGGGTCCGGCAGCCGCCCCGCCTCCACGGCGCCCACCAGCTCGCGCTGCGAGGGCATGATGTGGTGCCCCACGTTGCCGGCCATCAGCGTCCCCAGCATGGCGCCCACGTGCAGGAACGCCGCGCGCCCGCTGAACACCTGCACCAGTCCGTACGCCACGCCCACCACGGCCAGCAGGCCGATCACAGCGCCCATGGCCCCGGCGCGGTCCAGAATGCGGGCCAGCACCGCGTCGTACAGGATCCATCCCCCGATCACCACCCCCACGCCGATGCCGACGGCGGCGCCGTGGCTAAGCCCCGACACGGACGCATCCAGCAGCAGCGCGCCCGTGCTGAGGTAGTAGACCACGATGAGCAGCGCCGCGCCGCTGAGCCAGGTGGTGTACGCCTGCCACTTGAACCAGTGCAGCGGCCGCGCCCGGTCCCACCCCCTCGCGTCCTTCTGCACGTAGTAGAACGCGCCGCTGTGCAGCAGCCAGATCTCGCCCTGGATCCCCTCCGTACCTTCCTTCGAGGGCTCCAGGTTGCGGTCCATCCAGTTCCACAGCATGGAGTTGCCGATCCACATGATCCCGGCGATCACGTGCAGCCAGCGAAACACCAGGTCCAGAATCTCTCTGACGGCGGGGCTCATGCGATGTCCTGCGGGTCAGCTGCCGCGGTAGGTGGAGTAGCCGAACGGGCTCAGCAGCAGCGGCACGTGGTAGTGCTGCGCGGCGTCGCGGATCTCGAAGTCAATGGCGACGTGCGGATAGAACGCGTCCACCCCCTGCTCGCGAAAGTACACGCTGGTCTCGAACACCAGCCGGTAGGTGCCCGTGTGCAGCTGCAGGTGCGGGGGAAGCAGGTCGCGCAGGCGGCCGTCGGCGTCGGTGCGGCCGCTGCCCAGCACCGCGGCGCCGCGCTCCAGGCGCACCGGCACGCCCGCCGCGGGGCACCCGCGCGAGGTATCCAGCACGTGCGTGGTGATTCCGCTCATGTTCGTGTTCAGGATGGATGATGTGCGACGGCGTGCGTGGACAGGACCCGGAGCGACGGCTGGAGCGAATGAATTCGCCGCTGGAAAATCGCAAAATCCGCCTGCGCGGATTGTAGACGCCGGTCCGGAGCGCGGCACCGGCCACGAGCATTCCGATGGTAGATTCCTCGGTCGCGCGCCGGCATCCCGGCATCCGCAGGTTCCAGGCGTGCGCTCCCTCGGAATGACACATCACGACGAGGGCGGCTCGATCGAAGCCCCGCGTAGTTTGCGGGACTTTCCGCGGTTTCAGCCACCGGTTTACCCGCCCGGGTAAGGTGCGGGCCGACGACACATCGCACGCAGATCGAGCGTCTGATCGTGGCTTTGTGCCGGCCGCCCGCCCGGCGAATGAATTCGCGGCTGGGAAAACGTGATGTCCGCCTGCGCGGACCGCTCGTGC
>DASQBH010000682.1:0-2000 GCA_035635315.1 Longimicrobium sp. | reverse complement strand
ACTTTCTCCGGCTGTGGAGCGACCGCGTGAACGAGCGCGAGGAGCGGCTCCGGCGGTTCAACCGGATGGTGAGCCACGAGCTGAAGAACCGGGTGGGCGCCATCCGCGGCGCCGTCAGCCTGCTGGACGAGTCATGGCTGGGCGAGGCCGAACGCGAGCGCTTTCAGCGCATGGTGCGGGAGAACGCCGAGGGGCTGCAGCTGGTGCTGGAGAACCTCATCACGCTGTCGCGACTGGAAGAAGATGCGCGGCAGCAGCGCAACGTGCTTCTTCCGCAGGCCGTCGCGGAGGTGGTGCGGCAGCTGCGTGCGGGCGCCGAGCTCCACCGGGTGGAGATCCGGGTGGATGCAGGGATCCCCAACGTAGAGGTGGATGCCGCCGCGGTGGAGCTGTGCATGGCCAACTACCTGTCGAACGCCATCAAGTACTCGGACCCGCGACAACCCGAGCGGTGGGTTGAAGTCTCGGGCGAGCTGGTCTTTACGGACCCGGATGAAAGCGGGTCCGAGCTGGTGGTCCGCGTCCGCGACAACGGGATCGGCGTGCCCGAAGCCGCGCGCCCCCGGCTGTTCGACCGCTTTTACCGGGCTCACGAGGGGGGCGCGTCGGACGTGGAGGGCACGGGGCTGGGGCTCAACATCGTGCGCGAGACGGTGCAGTCACTCGGCGGGCGCGCGTGGGCGGAGTTCCCGCCGGAGCAGGGAGCGGTGTTCGCGTTCTCCCTTCCCTCGCGCCGGGCTGAGGACGCCGCTTCGGCGGGCACCCGCCGGCTGGATGCTACCGCCTGACGGCGTGGAGCCTCTATCCAGATCCTGAAAGGATTATACCAGATCCGCAAAAAGAACCGTGACTTCCTGAGGGAGCGCTCGCGAAGAACCTGCCGCCTGTACTGACTCCGGCGCGCGACCGAAGGACCTTGTCTCGGGCGCACAGGGGCCAGTCCAGGGCTCGGAACCAGCCTCATCGTACTGCTGGCGAGGTCCTTCGGTCGGCGCGCCGAACCCCCGGCAAGGGGCAAACTCGGAGCGGCGCCTCCCTCAGGAAGTCATACTTTCTATTTCCGGATTACGTATTAGGGGTACAGAGGAAACAGACAACAGCCAGAGGAGCAGAGACAGAACCCGGTTTCCTCTGTTCCTCTGGCCGTTGTCTGTTCCTCTGT
Source organism: Longimicrobium sp. (assembly GCA_035635315.1). Lineage (GTDB taxonomy): Bacteria > Gemmatimonadota > Gemmatimonadetes > Longimicrobiales > Longimicrobiaceae > Longimicrobium. The sequence goes on along the minus strand of DASQBH010000682.1, from coordinate 838 downwards.
ATCCGCAATCTTTTTCAGGAATCTGGTATCACGTGCCGGCCGCCCGTGGAGCGAATGAATTCGCCGCTGGAAAAGACGCAAAGTCCGCCTGCGCGGACTCGGCGGCCCGGCCGTGTACGGCTTCCCACGCACCTGCGCGTCCGCAACCGAGAGCAAGCCAATCGCGTCCTGTCGCGGCCACGACGTCGGCGGCTTTGCGAAGGTTTGCGTGCCGCGATGGCTGATGCGCGAAAGACCGCCCGGAGTGCAGCACCCCAGGCGGTCTTTCGCGCATCAGCTACTTCTTGGGACCCGGAGGGTTGTTGCCCCTCCCCTTGCCTGACTCCTCACCGGTGGTGCTCGGTCCGTTCGGAGGCCTGGGCTTGTCCGCCATTGTACCGCTCCTGCGTCGGGTTCCCTCGCGTGATTCCGAACTCGCCAGACGGAGAGAACTCGTCCGGCGGTTCACACCCGTGGGGATGCAATACGGGCGCCGCGCCGCAGTCAGCCTCAGGGCGCTGGCGGCGGGCCGAGGCGGGCGGCCCAGGCGCGGAAGCCGGTGGATCTGCTCCAGGCGCGCCAGCAGGATTTTGTGAATTCCTGCCGCACCCGTCGCACGAAAGCGCGGCAGCCGCGGATCAGATACCCCACACGGCTGCGAGGGCCGCCCGCTCGCGCTCGGCTTCGGCGACGTCGCCGCCGCTCTGCCGGCGCACGGCGGCGACGGCGTCCCACCAGGCGCAGGCCAGGCGCGCGCGCTCGGCCGCTTCCGCCGTCCGGCCGGCCGCCTTGCGCGCCTCGGCGCTGGCGAGCAGCACGTCCAGGCGGCTGCGGGTGGTCCAGGCGGCACTGGCGGCCT
>DASQBH010000681.1:0-3241 GCA_035635315.1 Longimicrobium sp. | reverse complement strand
CACCTCGTTCTCGGGCACCAGGTCGGTGAGCTGGGCGATGCGGCGGTACAGGTCCTCGCCGCCGGGGGGAAAGACCGTCTCGGTGCTCAGGCGCACCAGGTCCAGCATCGACGGCCCGCCTTCCCGCGGCGGCGGTGGGATCGGCAGGTGGTCGTCGCGGCGCTGAGGCATGCGGAAAGTATAGAGGCGGGCTGGTGGGGCCGCCAGAAGTGCGGGAGTGCGGGAGTGCGGGAGTGCGGGAGTGCGGGAGTGCGGGAGTGCGGGAGTGCGGGAGTGCGAGAGTGCGAGAGTGCGAAAGTGCGAAAGTGCGAGAGTGCGAGAGTGCGGGAGTGCGAAAGGATTGCAGATTCGCCGACGAGCATCGAACTGCGTCCGCGGGGTGCCCCTCCCCCGGCCCCTCCCCGTTCGTTCCTCACGGAGAGGGGAGGACTTCGAACGCGCTTCGACAGGGCCCCGGGTCCGCCCCCTCCGGGCTCGTAAACCCCGCCCACCCCCCCCAAAACTGCTGGGGGAGGTTGGGGTAGCCGATCGATGGGAGGCTCGGCGACGGGACTCGCACTGCACCCGACGCCGCCCCTCGCGCCACACCCGCCGAAGCGCGTTGCACCCGCGGCTCGCTCCCACCCCTCCCCCGCAGTTTGGGGGAGGGGTCGACGGCCGTTGCGAGGAACGAGCAAAAAGGCCGTCGGGGGAGAGGGCCCCCGTCGCAGACGGGGCCGCTCGCCCTGCATACCACGCGGCGAGGAACTACGCCGGCGGCAGGCTCGCAAGCGCGCGCAGGTGCTGGATGACGGCGCGGGCGGTCTCGTTCGCCGCGTAGCCGCCCTCCAGCACGGAGACCAGCCGCCCGTCGGCGCGCGCATCCACCCACTCGCGCAGGGCGACGGTGATGGCGTGCACCTCGTCCGGCTCCACGGCGAGGGAGCCGTGCGCGTCGGCGGCCAGGATGCAGAAGCCGGCGGAAAGGAGCACGAAGTCGGGCGATTCATCCGCGGGGATCGCATCCAGCATCCCGCGCAGGGCGGCCTCGAACGCCTCGCCGTCACTGCCGGGGGCGAGCTCCGCGCCGTCGATCGCCGGATGGTCGGCGGTGGCCTCTGGCTCGGGAAAGGACTGGGGATGCTGGTGGATGGAGATCAGCCGGATCCCGTCGTCCTCCTGCAGCACCCGCGCGAGCGCCGCCGGCTGCCGCGCCCCCCACGCAACCACCAGCACGCGGCCGATCCCCCGCCGCGCGCGCAGGTGCCGCGCGGCGATGGCGACGTTGTTGAACAGCGAGCACTCGCCCGCGTGGTCCGCGCCCGCGCCGCGCCCCGGCGGCCGCGCCAGCGCGAAGCCGTTGCGCACCTCACCCTCCAGCACCGCCTCCACCGCCGTCAGCGCGGCGCCAGCCCCCGCCAGCGCCGCGTCCCACGACGCGCCGGAGACGGGGACGCCGTCCAGTTGCAGCGTCCGCTCCGCGCGCGCGGCATCCGTCGCCATCTCCCGCACGCGCTCGATGTACTCCGGCGTGTGCACCAGCCGCAGGTCCTCCTCCGTGGCCGGGACCGCCTCCGTCTGCCGCAGCGGCTCCCACAGCGCCACCATGTCGCGCTGCACGGCGCGCACGATGGCCGGCAGCCGCCCCTGGTGGTCCGGGTGGTCCCAGCCGGTGTCGTGGCGCGAGGAGTCCTCGTGGCTTACGAAGGCGGTTACGTCGTGCATGCCGGCGCTCAATCGGCCGTAGCGCCGTGGGCGTACTGGTCGGCGCCCATGAAGTGCAGCGAGACGTAGGGCTCGTCGCCGACCACCCAGCTGTCGTGCCCCGGCGCCACGTAGAACAGGTCGCCGGCCGCCATCTCGTAGTACGTGCCGTCCTCCATCTGCACGGCGGCGCGGCCGGAGACCACCATCCCCACGTGCTCCACCTGGCACATCGCCTGGCCCAGCGCGGCGCCCACGTGCTCGGACCACTTCCACCCCGGCTCGTAGCTGGCGCGGCCCACGGTCATCGCCCCCATCTGCACGACCTCGAAGCGGCCCTTCTCGAAGGTGCGCGTCTCGTCGGGGGATTCGAAGCGCTTCAGAACGGTGCTCTGCATGTACGGTCCCTGGATGCGGGTGCCTCTCGCAACCTGCCCCGGCTGCCGCAAGGCGTCAAGCCGGTGACACGCACGGGGCGAACCATTTGCATCCCCCTCCTCGTCGGACGAACCCGAAACGTGGAGGAGACCATGGGGCAGGACGGAAACCCGATCGGCGGCGAGCCGGGCCAGGGGATGGGAAGCGGCGCCGCGCGCCACGGCGGCGGTGACCCGGGTGGGAGCGCCAGCGGGGCGGGCGGCGGAGAGCTGGGCGGATACGGCGGAGGCGCCGGCGGCGGTCCTCCGCGCGACGACGACCCGGACCGCGGCAACGGCGGCGGCTCCGGCGGGATGGGCGCGCCCGCGGACGACGGTGCTCCGGACGACATGGGCGCGCCCGGGCCCAAAACCGAACGTAGCGGCGGCGCTGGAGCCTGAGGGGGTGTTGCTCAACCAGACCGAGAACGTGACTTCCTGAGGGAGCGCCACACTGAGCCTGAACCTTCACAATCACTTACGCGCGACCGAAGGATCTCCTCTCGGTGGCCTCAGGGCTGGATTCACGGCGCCGATCCAGCCCCACTGCTCTGTCGGCGAGATCCTTCAGAACGGATCGACTACGGAGTGAGAGCAAGGCAGCGGATCAAGATCATTTGAGACGAGGGGGCTGCACAACGCGTGCAGCCCCCTTCGTTGATCCATGGAGTCAGCCGGAGTCGTGTCGACCAACAGAGCTCGGCCGCCGTCTATCGAGTGCCGCGACTCAGGCGCTCGCCACGCAAGCATCCGCAGCCTCGGCCGCCGGGGCAGGCGCCGCAACGACGGAGTCGGGCGCGGCGGGAGCAGGCGGTGGCACCGGCGATCCGAGCAGCCGTGGCCCGGACGACCGGCCGGTGGATGCCGGGCGAGGCGTGCTACGGCGTGAGGTGGTGCGGCGCGCCATCTCCTCCACGTAGCCCGGGCCGATGTAGCGGATCTCCGCCCCGGGCGCCCCGTCGCCGACGGAGCGGCGCAGACGCACCTCCACGCGCGCGCTGTCCAGCGTCCACACCGCCAGGTCCGACCGGCGGCAGAATGGCGGCCCGTGCGTCCGCTCCACCCGCGAGATGGCCTGCGTGAACAGATCGTACGCCCGGAGCGCGGCGTTCTCCGGGTGGAAGTAGACGAGGCCGACCAGG
>DASQBH010000680.1:0-7219 GCA_035635315.1 Longimicrobium sp. | reverse complement strand
GGTCCGCGGACGACCTGCCGGAGCGCATCCGCGCATACCTGCAGGCCCAGCTTCCCGCGTACATGCTTCCCTCGGCGGTGGTGGTGCTGGACGCGCTGCCGCTGACGCCCAACGGCAAGGTGGACCGGCGCGCGCTCCCCGCCCCCGCCATCCGCCGCGACGCGGACGCGCCGCCGGCGGAGCCGCGCACCGAGGTGGAGCGCGCGCTGGCGGCCGTGTGGACCGAAGTTCTGCGAATTGAACGCGTGTACCTGAACGACAACTTCTTCGACCTGGGCGGGCACTCCCTTCTGGCCACCCAGGTGGTGACGCGGGTGCGCGAGGCGCTCGGCGTGGAGCTTCCGCTGGCCCGTGTCTTCGAGGCGCCCACGCTGGCGCAGCTGGCCGAGGCGGTGGAGACGGCGCAGCTGGAGGCGATGGCCGCGCTGATGGACGACCTGGACGAGCTTTCCGACGAGCAGGTGCTGGCGCTGCTGGAGGCCGAGGGCGCGCTGCTGGGCGGGGGAGCACGATGACGGATCTGCAGGGTCGCCTGGCCGGCCTCTCTCCGGAGAAGCGCCGGCTGCTGGAGTTGCGGATGCAGCAGCAGCGCGCACAGGCCGCCGGCCCCGCGCTGGCGCCGCGTCCCCGCGGTGGCGTGCCGCTGCCGCTCTCGTTCAGCCAGCAGCGTCTCTGGGTGCTGGACCGGCTGGACCCGGGGAGCACCGCCTTCAACCTGCACCGCCCGCTGCGGCTGCGCGGCGTGCTGGACGTGGCCGCGCTGGAGCGCGCCCTCGACAGACTGCGCGCGCGCCACGAGTCGCTGCGGACGACCTTCGCCGAGGGCGAGGACGGCGCGCCGGTGCAGGTGATCCACCCGTTCGCGCCCACGCCGCTGCCGGTGGAGGACCTTTCCGCGCTGGCGGACGAGGCGCGGGAGGCGGCGGTCCACGCGGCGGTGCACGCGGACGCGTCGACGGGCTTCGACCTGGTGGCGGGGCCGCTCTTTCGCGCGCGCCTTCTGCGCCTGCGCGGTGACGAGCACGTGCTCCTGCTGGCTATCCACCACGTGATCGCCGACGGGTGGAGCCTGGGGATCCTGGCGCGCGAGCTGGGTGCGCTGTACGCCGCGTTCCAGGCGGGCGCGCCCGATCCGCTCCCCCCGCTCCCCGTGCAGTACGCGGACTACGCGCAGTGGCAGCGGGAGCACCTGACGGGCGAGACGCTGGAGAAGCAGCGGGCGTTCTGGCGTGGCGCGCTGGCCGGCGCCCCGCCCGCGCTGGAGCTGCCGACGGACCGTCCGCGTCCCCCGGCGGAGCGCCATCGCGGGCGCGTATGGCGCGACCGGATGGAGCCGGAGCTGGCCCGGCGCATCCGCGCGCTGGCGGCGGAGGAGGGGACGACGCCGTTCGCCGTGCTGCTGGCGGGGCTGCGGGCGACCCTGGCGCGCTGGTCGGGGCAGGAGGACGTCGTCATCGGCGCGCCGGTGGCGGGGCGCGGGCGCACGGAGGTCGAGGGGCTGATCGGCTTCTTCGTCAACACGCTCCCCCTGCGCGGCTCCGTGCGCGCGGACGACACCTTCCGCGCGCTCCTGCGGCGCGAAAAGGCAGACACGCTCGCCGCCTTCGACCACCAGGACCTGCCCTTCGAGCGCATCGTCGAAGAGCTGCGCATCCCCCGCGACCTGAGCCGCAACCCGGTGTTCCAGGTCTCGCTGATGCTGCAGAACACCCCCGCCGGGGCCGAGCGCCTGGCCGGGGTGGAGATCGCGCCGCTGCAGGTGGAGTACGACACCGCCCGCTTCGACCTGGCCTTCGACCTGTACGAGGAGGACGACGGCGCGCTGCGGGTGGAGACGGAGTACGCGACGGACCTCTTCGAGCACGCCACCGTCGGCCGCATGGTGGCGCACCTCAAGCGCCTGCTGTGGAACGCGTCGGCCGCGCCGGACGCGCTCGTCTCGCGGCTGGAGCTGGTGGACGAGGACGAGCGGGCGGCCGTGGTCCAGCGCTGGAACGCGACCGCGCGCGACTGGCCCCTCGTGCCGATGCACCGCCTGTTCGCGGCACAGGCGGCGCGGACGCCCGACGCCGTCGCCGTGGAGGGCGCGGACGGCGCGCTCACGTACGCCCAGCTGGACGCGCTCTCCGCCGGGGTGGCGGCGGCGCTGCGGGCGCGCGGAGTGGGGCGGGGGAGCATCGTCGCGGTGGGCGTGGAGCGCTCGGCGCGGATGGTGGCGGCGCTGCTGGGCGTGCTGCGCATCGGCGCCGCGTACCTCCCGCTGGATTCGGAATATCCGGCGGAGCGGCTGGCGTACATGCTGGAAGATGCGGGCGCGCACCTCCTGCTCACCGACCGCGCGCAGGCGGACCGCCTCCCCGCATCCGCCCTCGACCGCATCCTCCTGGATGAGATCGCGCCGGCGGACCGCGCCGATGGGGACGCGGACGTCTCCGCCGAGGACCTGGCGTACGTCATCTACACCTCCGGGTCCACCGGGCGGCCCAAGGGCGTGATGGTGCGCCACGGCGGCGCGTGCAACTTCCTTCGCGCCATGGCCCAGGCGCCGGGGCTGCGTGCGGAGGACGTGCTGCTGGCGGTGACGACCATCGCCTTCGACATCTCCGTCCTGGAGCTGTTCCTTCCGCTGTCGCTCGGGGCGCGCGCCGTTGTGGCCACGCGCGAGCAGGCCGCCGATCCCACGCTCCTCGCCGCGCTGATCGCCCGCAGCGGCGCCACGGTGATGCAGGCGACGCCCGCCACCTGGACGATGCTCCTCGGCGCCGGCTGGACGCCGCGCGCGGGGATGCGGCTGCTCACCGGCGGCGAGGCGCTGCCGCGTCCCGTGGCCGACGCGCTGATCGGCGCCGGCGCGGAGGTGTGGAACCTCTACGGGCCCACCGAGATCACCGTCTGGTGCACGGCCGGCCGCGTTCCCGCGGAGGGCGGCATCCCGCTGGGCGAGGCGGTCGGCAACACCACGCTGTACGTGCTGGATCCGGCCGGCAGCCCGGCGCCGCTGGGTGTGCCGGGCGAGCTGTTCATCGGCGGCACGGGGGTGACGCGGGGCTACCTGAACCGGCGGGGGTTGACGGCGGATCGCTTCGTCCCGGACCCGTTCGGCGCGCCCGGAAGCCGCCTGTACCGCACCGGCGACCGCGTGCGGCGGCGCACCGACGGCGCGCTGGAGTTCCTGGGGCGCGTGGACTTCCAGGTAAAGCTGCGCGGCTTCCGCATCGAGCTGGGGGAGATCGAGGGCGTGCTGCGCGCACACCCGGAGGTCGGCGGCGCGGTCGCCGTGGTGCGCGGGGACGGGACAGATGCGCGGCTCGTCGCGTACGTCGTTCCGCGCGCTCCGGATGCGCCGCCCGCGGGCACCGAACTGCGCGCGTTTCTGCGCGAGCGGCTGCCGGAGTACATGGTGCCCTCGGCGTTCGTCGCGCTGGATGCTTTTCCGCTCACGCCCAGCGGCAAGATCGACCGCCGTGCGCTCCCCGCGCCGGACGCGAAGGAAGAGGCGCGCGCCTTCGTCGCGCCGCGGACGCCGCGGGAGCAGGCGCTGGCGGAGATCTGGCGCGAGGTGCTGCGGCGCGAGCAGGTGGGGGCGGAGGACGACTTCTTCGAGCTGGGCGGCCACTCCCTTCTGGCCACGCAGGTGCTCGCCCGCGTGCGGCGGGAGCTGGGCGTGGAGCTGCCGCTGCGCGCGCTCTTCGAGGCGCCCACCGTCCGCGCGCTGGCGGAGCGGCTGGGGGGCGCGACGGTGGCGGCCGAGGGTCCGCCGCTGGTGCGCGTGGAGCGTGGCGGCCCGGTGCCGCTCAGCTTTGCGCAGGAGCGGATGTGGTTCCTGCAGCGGATGTCGCCCGCGTCCGGCGCGTACAACATGGCCGAGGCGCTGGTGCTGGACGGCACGCTGGACGCGGAGGCGCTGCGCCGCGCGTTCGAGGCGCTGCTGGCCCGCCACGAGGTGCTGCGCACGCGCTACCCCGAGGTGGACGGCCAGCCCGTGCAGGACGTGCTCCCTCCCCCCCGCTTCGTCCTCCCCATCGACGACGTCGCCGAGCATGAGGTGCCGGCGAGGGCGGCGGCGGACGCGCGCGCCCCGTTCGACCTGCGCGAGGAGCTGCCGATCCGTGCGCGTCTCCTGCGGATCGCTCCTGAGCGGCACGTGCTGCTGCTGAACGTGCACCACATCGCCGCCGACGGCTGGTCGTGGGGGGTGATGATGGCCGAGCTGACGCAGCTGTACCGCGCCTTTGCGGACGGCGGCGAGCCGGCGCTCGCGGAGCTGCCGGTGCAGTACGCGGACTACGCCCTCTGGCAGCGCGCCTGGCTGAACGGCGACGCGGTGCAGCGCGAGCGCGCCTTCTGGCGTGAGCGGCTGGCCGGCGCCCCCGCCCTGCTGGAACTGCCGTACGACCGCCCCCGGCCCGCGGAGGCGGACGAGCGCGGCGCCGCGCACCACTTCACCATCGTGCCCGAAGTGGCGCAGGCGGTGCGGGAGCTGGCGCGCCGCGAGGGCGCCACGCTGTACATGGTGCTGCTGGCCGCGTGGAGCGCCGTGCTGCACCGGTGGAGCGGGCAGACGGACGTGGTGGTCGGCTCGCCGGTGGCGGGGCGCGCGCTGCCGGAGGTGGAGGGGCTCGTCGGCCTCTTCGTCAACTCGCTGGCTATGCGGACGGACGTGGGCGGCGACCCGACGTTCCGCACGCTGCTGGCGCGCGTCCGCGAGAGCACGCTGCAGGCGTACGCGCACCAGGACGTGCCTTTCGAGGAGCTGGTGCAGGAGCTGGGGGTGGAGCGCTCGCTGAGCCACGCGCCCGTTTTCCAGGTGATGTTCGGCCTGCTGAACGCGCCGGCGGAAGACCTGTCGCTGGAGTCCGTCCAGGTGCGCGCCCTTCCGGACGCCGGCGGCACCGCGCGTGTGGACCTGACGGTGCAGCTGGAAGAGCACGGGGACGCGCTGCGCGGCTTGGCGGAGTACGCGACCGCGCTGTGGGACGCGGCGACGATGGAGCGGATGATGGCGCACTTCGCCGTCCTCCTCCGCGCCGCCGCCGCCGCGCCGGAGACGCCCGTGAGCGCGCTGCAGCTGATGGACGACGCGGAGCGGACGCGCGCGCTGGAGATCGGCATCGGCGAGGAGATCGAGGCGCCGGCCACCACCATCCACGCGCGCTTCCAGGCGCAGGTCGAGCGCGCTCCGAACGCGACGGCGCTGGTCTGGTCCGGCGGCGAGATGACGTACGCCGAGCTGGACGTGCGCGCCTCCGCCCTCGCGCGGCGGCTGGTGGCGGCCGGCATCCGTCCCGACGCGCCCGTCGCGGTGCTGGCGGAGCACTCGCCCGCGGCCGTCGCGGCCATGCTGGGGGTGATGAAGGCCGGCGGCGCGTACCTGCCGCTGGATCCCACGCTCCCCGCCGCGCGGCTGGGGTGGATGCTGGAGGATGCGGGTGCCGTGGCCGTCGTCATGGAGCCGCACCTGGGCGGCCACCTGCCGGACACCGCGCTCCCCCTCCTGCCGATCGAGAGCGCTCTTCTCGCGACGGACGCGGACACGCCGCTCCCCGCGGTCGATCCGCGGTCGCTGGCGTACGTCCTCTATACCTCCGGCTCCACCGGCACGCCCAAGGGTGTCGGCGTGTCGCACGGCGCGGCCGTGGCGCACCTGGCGTCGGCGGCGCGGCGGTACGGGCTCACTGCGGCGGACCGGGTGCTCGCCTTTGCGGCGCTCAGCTTCGATCCGTCGCTGGAGCAGATCCTGGCGCCGCTCGCCGCCGGCGCCTCCGTCGCGCTGCGCGACGCCAGGGTGTGGAGCGCGGGCGAGCTGGCGGACGCAGTCGAGCGGATGGGGATCACGCTCGTCAATCCGCCGACGGCCTACTGGCACGGGCTGGCGGAGGACGAGCGCGCGGCGGAGCGTGTGAAGCGCGCCGCGCGGCTGGTGCTGGTCGGCGGCGAGGCGATGCGGCCGGACGCGGCGGCGCGCTGGTCCGCGCTGCCGGGCGAGGCCGTGCTGCTGAACGGCTACGGTCCGACGGAAGCCGTCGTCACCGCCTCCGCCGCGGAGGTGGCGGGTGCGGAGCGGCTGACGATCGGCACGCCGCTGCCGGGGCGGGTGCTGCGGGTGCTGGACGGGCGGATGCAGCCGGCGCCGCTCGGCGTGCCGGGCGAGCTGTACATCGGCGGCGCGTCGCTGGCGCGCGGCTACCTGCGGCGGCCAGGGATGACGGCGGCGGTGTTCGTGCCGGACCCCTTCGGCGCGCCCGGAAGCCGCCTCTATCGCACCGGTGACCGTGTGCGGTGGACGGAAGTGCGAGAGTGCGAAGGTGCGAAAGTGCGAGAGTGTGAACGCGCGGAAGCGCGTGAGTCGCACGACGCCGATCGTGTACGCGGGGACGTCTCTACTTTCGCACTCTCGCACTCTCGCACTTTCGCACTCGAGTACCTGGGCCGCACGGACGCGCAGGTGAAGGTGCGCGGCTTCCGCGTTGAGCCGGGCGAGGTGGAGGCCGCCGTCGCCGCGCACCCGTCCGTCCGCGAGGCCGCCGTCGCCGTCCACGGCGACGCGGGGGACCGGCGGCTGGTGGCGTACGTGGTCCTGGCAGATGGGGCGACCGCGGACGCGGTGCGGGCGGACCTCGCCGCGCGGCTGCCGGAGTACCTGGTCCCCACCGCCTGGGTGGCGCTGGACGCGATGCCGCTGACGCCGGGCGGCAAGATCGACCGCCGCGCCCTGCCGGAACCCGCCATCGACGCGCAGTTCGTCGATGAGGCGGAGGCGCCGCGCGGGCCGGTGGAGGAGCTGCTGGCGGGGATCTGGTCGGAGCTGCTGGGCGGCCGCGAGATCCGCCGCACGGACTCGTTCTTCGCCCTCGGTGGGCACTCGCTCATCGCCACGCGGCTGATGTCACGCATCGCCCGCGTGCTGGGCGTGGAGCTGCCGCTCAAGGCGCTGTTCGCCGCGCCCACGCTGGCGGGGCTGGCGGCGCAGGTGGAGGACGCGCGCGCCGCGGCGGACGGCGCCGAGCGCATCCCGCCGATCCAGCCGCTTCCCGCCACGGCGGAGCCGCCGCTCTCGTTCGCGCAGGAGCGGATGTGGTTCCTGGACCGCTTCTCCGCGGGGACGGGCGCCTACAACGTCGCGGCGGTGCTGGAGCTGTCCGGCGCGCTGGACGTGGAGGCGCTGCGCGGCGCCATCGAACAACTGGTGGCGCGGCACGAGGCGCTGCGCACGCGCATC
>DASQBH010000679.1:0-3315 GCA_035635315.1 Longimicrobium sp. | reverse complement strand
AGGGGCGGGGTGGGGGATGCGCGGAAATGCATCCGTTCCCCCGCGCGCCTTTCGTGTGGCACCCTACAGAAGCGGGGCACGACGACAGGTAGGTTTCCGCGTCGCCCGGAAAGCCGGCGGGCGCCGCCGCGCGGCACCGGCCGCGCCGCGAGAACCCCTGATGCGGAAAGCAACCCAGCCATGAGCACACCGATCGATACCCCCCCGTCCGCCGCCCGGCCCTCGCGGCGCGACTTTCTGCGCGTTTCGGCCCTGGGCCTGGCCGTGCCGGTGGTGGCGGCGGCGTGCGGCGCGGGCGGCGAGCAACAGGCGGCGACGGCCGCTCCGGTGGCGTCCGGAACCGCGTCGGCGGGGACGCACGGCGGCACCACCGCCGACAGCAACACCAGCGGCGGCACCACGGCGCCGCACCCCAAGACGCCCGCCGAGATCCGCGCCGCGGCCGACGCCATGGACGCGCACCACGAGGCCGGCATCAAGGCCTTCCCCGCCAAGACGGAGGGCAAGGGCAACCAGCCGCTGCAGCCCCGCATGGAGAACGGGGTCAAGGTCTACGAGCTGACGGCCGAGAAGATCCAGTGGGAGACGGAGCCCGGCAAGCGGGTGGAGGCGTTCGCCTACAACCAGCAGGTGCCCGGCCCGCAGATCCGCGTGCGCGAGGGCGACCGGGTGCGCGTGATCGTCCACAACCGGCTGGAGCAGTCGACCGCCATGCACTTTCACGGCGTGGAGCTGCCCAACGACCAGGACGGCGTGCCCTTCATCACCCAGCCGCCCATCAAGCCGGGCGAGACGTACACGTACGAGTTCACCGCCCCCGCGGGCAACGCCGGCTCGCACATGTACCACTCGCACCACAACGCGGCCGAGCAGGTGGGCAAGGGGCTGCTGGGCGCCTTCATCATCGAGCCGCGCTCGCCCCGCGCCATCGAGCGGGTGGACGTGGACTACGTGATGATCCTGAACGACGGCATGCACGGCTACACCATCAACGGCAAGGGCTTCCCGGCCACGGAGCCGATCGTCGCCAGGATGGGGCAGAAGGTGCGCGTGCGGTTCATGAACGAGGGGATGATGATTCACCCCATGCACCTGCACGGCATGCACATGACGGTGATCGACAAGGACGGCTGGGCACAGCCGGCGCCCTGGAAGTGCGACACGCTGAACGTGGCCCCCGGCGAGCGGTGGGACGTGATCGTGAACTGCAACAACCCCGGCGTGTGGGCCTTCCACTGCCACATCCTTCCCCACGCGGAGGCTCCGAACGGAATGTTCGGGATGGTCACGGCGCTCATCGTCGAGAAGTAGCGCCGCTCCGCGACTACGACGCGGGCCCGTCTTCCCCGGACGGGCCCGTTCGCGTTGTGATGGTGTGTTGGTGTGATGGTGTGACGTCGGATTACGGAGAAGCGGGGCGCGCGATCCGTCGCGAGCCCCGCTTTCGTCCGCCTGCCCGGTCCACCCGCTACTGCACCGTCACCGCGCCGGTCCAGGCGGTCTGCGAAGCGCCGTCCGTCACGTGCACCACCGTGAAGTTGTAGGTGCCCGCCGCCAGCCCGGACACGCGGCCCGTGTAGTTCTGGTGCGTGATCACCTGCATGCAGGTGTTTCCGTTGTAGTTGGCCGTCACCGTGACCGTGACCTCCGTCTGCCGCACGCCGCGCGAGGCGCTCACGTCGTAGCACGGGTTGTTCGTGGTCAGGCTGCCGGTAAAGTCGATGCCGCCCGCGCCGCCGGTGGCCGTCTGCGAGTTCCGGGTGGCGAAGTCGTAGCTGGGCGTGTTGTTGAAGGTAAAGCTGCCTGCCGCCGCCATCGAGGCGCCGTCGCTCTCCGACACGAACGCAGAGGCCGTCGTGGGCGAACCGTCGCAGGCCGCGGTGGCGGCCAGCAGCGCGATGGTCATCAGCCCCCTGGTCACTGCCTTCATCGTGTCCTCCAGGATTCGGAAGTGGTCGCCTGTCCGTGCCGGGCCCTCCCGGCATCGGTGTGCTGTCCCTTCCGGCGGCGTCCCGCCGTTCCTCTGTTCCGGGCCCAATCTGCCTCTCAAGGCGTGGCGGGAACCGAGGCAAGTTGCGGACCACATCCGCCGGCAGTAAGTCGATGCAAATCCGCAACTTACGCTGTCGATGCATGAACAAGCGTTGTATCGCTCCCTGGAAACGAAAAAGCAAACACCTGCGCTGTAAGCCGTTGTAGATGAGGAATATACGGGCAGATCCAGCCGTTTCGCCGGAAACATCTGATAAAAGGTGAACGCCTGCCGGCGATCGTCGGCAGGGCACGTAACGAGCGAGTCGTGAACGAAGGTGAGAGCGGCGACAACCGTGGCGACCGAACTTGCCCAACCCGTCATTCTGAGGGAGGCGCCGCCCGACGCTCTCCTCTCGCTGCAGAGCCTGGCGCCGACCGAAGAATCTTTACGCTGGGCGGCAGAGTCTGTCCGTCGGGAGCAGTTCCCGGGCGTTGCTTGGGCAGGGGTCCAGCGCGAGGGCAAGGAGATTCTTCGATCGCGCTGCACAGCCCGGCGCGCGAGTCATTCCGGATGAGAAGAAGCGGGCCCGCGACCGGATCGCGAGCCCCGCTTGCCGTCATCCGTCCGTGATGCGGTTACTGCACCGTCACGGTGCCGGAGAACGCGGTCGAGCTGGCGCCGCCGGTGTTGTGCGCCACGGTAAAGGTGTACGTCCCCGCCGCCAGCCCCGAAACCCGGCCCGTGTAGTTGTTGTTCGTGATGATCTGCGAACAGAAGCCCCCGGTGCCGGCGGCGCTCACCGTCACGGTAACGTTGTTCTGCCGCTGACTGTGCGCGGCCGACACCTCGACGCACGGCGTGCCGGTGGTCAGGCTGCCGGTGAAGTCGATGCCGCCCACGCCGCCGGTGGCCGTCTGCTCGGTCTGCGTGTCGTAGCTCTGCGTAGACGAGAAGGTGAGCGTGCTCCCGGACCGGGCCATCGCGATCCCCTCGTCTCCGGCCGTGAGCGCCGAGGCCGTGGTGGGCGATCCGTCGCAGGCGGCGGTGGCGGCAACGAGCGCCAGGGTGGTCAGTCCGCGGGTCAGTGCCTTCATCGTGTCCTCACAGTCGGAAGTGGTCGCCTGTCCGCGCCGGCCCTCCGGCACGGTCTGCTGTCGCTTCCGGCGGCGTCCCGCCGTTCATCGTTTCGAGCCCGATCTGCCTCTCAAGGCGTGGCGCGAAGCGTAGGCAAGTCGCGGGCCAACCCAAAGCGCGCTAACCATATGCAATTGATGGGTTTACACCGCACACACCTCTAAATTGCACTCTGGATCCACTCGCCAACCACCAAGTGAACACCT
>DASQBH010000678.1:0-10628 GCA_035635315.1 Longimicrobium sp. | reverse complement strand
AGCCCCAGCACCCCGATGGTCTCCCCGGCCAGCGAGCGCGGCATCAGCGGATCTTGAGCGTGGCGAATGCGGCCATGGCGCAGATGATCCCCATGATCCAGAAGCGGATGATCACCTTGCTCTCGTGCCAGCCGATCTGCTCGAAGTGGTGGTGCAGCGGCGCCATGCGGAAGATGCGCTTGCCCACGCCGGTCCGGCTCTTGGTCCACTTGAAGTAGACCGTCTGCGAGGCCACGCTGAGCGCCTCCGCCACGAACACCGCGCCCACGATGGCCAGCAGGAACTCCGCCTTGAGCATCACCGCCACCGCGCCCAGCACCCCGCCGATGGCCAGGGAGCCGGTATCGCCCATGAACACCTCCGCCGGGTGCGCGTTGAACCAGAGGAAGCCCATGCATCCGCCGGCCAGCGCCAGGCAGAAGATGGTGAGCTCCCCTGAGCCCGGCAGGTAGAACACGTTCAGGTAGTCCGACGCGTCCACGCGGCCCAGCAGGTAGGCAAAGACGCCGAACGTCGCGCAGGCGATGGCCGAAAGCCCCGCCGCCAGGCCGTCCAGCCCGTCCGTCAGGTTCACCGCGTTCGAACAGCCGACGACGATGAAGGCCACCCAAAGGATGTACAGCGGCCACCAGAAGTCGACGTGGATGCTCTTGAAGAACGGGATCTGGGTCCACGTCGACGGGATGTCGCCGCTCACGTCGAACAGCACCAGCACCGTCCCCAGCAGCAGCCCGATCCCCGCCTGTCCCAGGATCTTGTAGCGCCCCTTGAGCCCGCCGGTGTTCTTGCGGACGATCTTGAGGTAGTCGTCCAGGAACCCCACCGCGCCCAGGACGATGAGCACGACCAGCGCGAGGATGGTGTACCAGTTGTCCAACCGCGCCCACAGAAAGACGGGGATCACGGTGGAGAGGATGATGAGCACGCCGCCCATCGTCGGGGTGCCGCTCTTGCCCAGGTGCGTCTGCGGGCCCTCGGTGCGCACCACCTGCCCCACCTTGAGCATCCGCAGGCGGCTGATGATGGCGGGGCCGAACCAGAAGGCCACCAGGAACGCCGTCACCACCGCCCCCGCCGCCCGGAAGGTCTGAAAGCGGAAGAGGTTGAAGGCGATGTTCAACTCCGTAAGCGGCACCAGCAGGTGGTACAGCACGGTCAGCCCTCCCTGGGAACGGTGACGGGCTCCACGGCGCCGAAGTCGCGTTCGATCAGCGGCATCAGCCGCTCCAGCGCCACCCCGCGCGAGCCCTTGAGCAGGATGGTCTCGTTGCCGTGCAGCGCCGGCCGCAGCGCCTCGTAGCCCGCGATCGGGTCTTCCGCCGCGATCAGCCGGTCGCCCAGCTCCGAGTGGTTCTGCTCGAAGGCGCGCACGAAGTCGCCCGTCGCGACGACGCGGTCGATGCCGTGGCCCACGAGCCCCGCCGCGTGCAGCGCCAGCTCGCGGTGCAGCTGCTCGGCGTGGTCGCCCAGCTCGCGCATGGTGCCGATGATGGCCACCTTCTCCCCCTCCGCCGGCACCGTCGCGAGAAGATCGAGCGCGGCGCGCATGCTGGGGGGATTGGCGTTGTAGCAGTCCGCGATGATGCCGACCGTGCCCACGCGCAGCCACTCGTTGCGCATCTTCGGCACCTTCATCGCCGCCAGCCCCTTCGCCGCGTCCTCGATCGACACGCCCCACTCCGTCGCGACGCCGAGGGCCAGGAGCGCGTTGCGGACGTTGTGCATCCCCGGCAGCGGCAGGTGGATGGCGACGCCGCGAAAGCTCCACTCCGTGCTGCCGTCCGGGCGAAAGCGCACCCCCTCCTTGCCGCCGTCCGGGAACAGGTCCGCGCGGTCGTCGAAGCCCGCGACCCGCAGCCGCATCCCGCCGATGCGCGCCTGCGCGCCCGTGGGCAGCTCCGCCGGCTCGTCCGCCACGAACGCCACGCCGCCCGGTGCCAGCCCGTCGAAGATCGCCAGCTCCTCCTGCAGCACGCCTTCGACGGAGCCCAGCCCCTCCAGGTGCTCTTCGCCGATGGAGGTGATGATGGCGGCGTCGGGCTCGATGATGCGCGACAGCAGCGTGACCTCGCCAGGCTCGTTGGTCCCCGCCTCTACGATGGCGGCTTCCGCGTCGTCCGGCGCGGCAAGGAGCGTCAGCGGAACGCCCACCTGGTTGTTGAGGTTGGCCTCCGTCGCGTGCACCCGGAAGGTGGACGAGAGGACCGCCCGCAGCAGCTCCTTGGTCGTCGTCTTTCCGTTGCTCCCCGCCACGGCCACCACGCGTCCGCCCAGCGCCCGCCGGCGGTGCCGGCCGAGCTTGCCGAGCGCGTGCAGCGTGTCGTCCACCACGAACAGCGGCATCCCCTGCGGCGCGTCGGTGGGGACGCGCGAGACGACGGCGGCGGCGGCGCCCTGCTCGGCGGCCTGGGCCAGGTAGTCGTGCGCGTCGAAGTTGGCGCCCTTCAGCGCCACGAACAGCGACCCGCGCTCGATCTTGCGCGTGTCGGTGGAGATCCCGGTAAACGTCATCTCGTCCGCGGGAGACGTGGTCCCCAGCGCGGCGCGAACTTCATCTGCGGTCCAGCGGAACCCGCTCAAAACTCACCTCCGGCGGCGGTCTGCAAGTCCGCAAGGATCTCCTGCACGATGGCGCGCTCGTCGAACGGACGCTTTTCGGTACCGATGATCTGGTAGGTCTCGTGGCCCTTGCCGGCCAGGAGAACCAGGTCGTCGGCGCGTCCCTCGGTAAGTGCTGTGCGGATGGCCTCGCGGCGGTCGGAAATGCGCAGGCGGGGTGCACTTCCCATGCCGCTTTCGATGCCGTCCAGGATGCGCTCCGGGTCCTCCGTGCGCGGGTTGTCGGAGGTCACGATGACCAGGTCCGCGCCTGCCGCTGCAATGCGCCCCATCTCCGCCCGCTTCGCCGCATCGCGGTCTCCGCCGGCGCCGAACACGACGATCAATCGCCCGCCGACCAGGGGCCGCACGGCCTCCAGCGCCCGCTCCAGCGCGTCGGGCGTGTGGGCGTAGTCGCGCAGCACGGTGGCAGACTGCGGCGGCCCGGCGATGCGCTCCAGCCGCCCCGGCACCTGCGGCAGCGTCCCCAGCGCCCGGGCGATGCGGTCCACCTCCCACCCGAGCGACCAGAGCACCGCCGCCGCCGCCACCGCGTTGGACACGTTGAACCCGCCGAAGATCGGCAGCGCGACGGGCGCGGCGCCGTCCGGCGTGCGCAGGGTGAACTCCATCCCCCCGGCGCCGGCGTGCATCCCCTCCGCCGCCACGTCCGCCTCGCCCGCGCGCTCCACCCCGAAGCGCACCGTCCGCCCGATCGGCGAGGCCACGTCGCGCCAGGCGGGGTCGTCCGCGTTTAGGATGGCGGCGCCAGTCGGCTTCAACAGATGGAGGAGGCGAAGCTTGGCCTCGCGGTACGCCTCCATCGTTTCGTGGTAATCGAGATGGTCGTGCGTCAGGTTGGTGAACACCGCCGCGTCGAAGCGCGCCGCCGCCATGCGCGCCTGGTCCAGCGCGTGGGACGACACCTCCATCGCCACCCGCGCGACGCCTTCGTCCAGGAAGTGCCGCAGCCAGCGCGCGGCCTCCACCGGCCCGGGCGTCGTCAGCCCCTCCGTCCCCGGGATCACCTCGCCGTCCGCCCCGATCGCCCCCAGCGTGCCGATGTACGCCGCCGGCCCGTCAGCCGAGAGCAGGTGGCGCAGCATCGCCGCCGTCGTCGTCTTTCCGTTCGTCCCCGTGACCCCGACGAGCGTCATCTGCTCCCACGGGTCGCCGAAGAACTCCGCGGCGGCGTAGGCGGCGCCCAGCCGGCCGTCCGTCACGCAGAGCTGGGGAGTGGGGATGTCTTCCATGCACTGCTCCACGACGGTGCCCGCCGCGCCGGACTCGAAGACCTGGCCCAGGTACTGGTGGCTGTCGTTGGCCGTCCCCTTCCAGGCGCAGAACAGGGCGCCCACGCGCACCTGCCGCGAATCGGCCGTCACGTCCCACACCTCGCGGGCGGCGTGGCCGTCGGACAAACGGCGGTCGCCCGCCAGGAGGTCCTCGCGGGCGAGACGCGCCTCGACGGCGCCCAGGTTCGTGCGGCGGTTGCTCATCGGCTCTCCCCCACCAGCACCAGCGTGTCGCCCCGGGCCACCGGCGCCCCCACCGCCGGCCGGGTCGCGGTCACGTATCCCGTGCCGCGCACTCTCACGTGAATCCCCAGCGCGTGCAGCCGCCGCGCCGCGTCCCGCAACGGCAGCCCGGTCACGTCCGGCACCGGCGCCGCCGCCCCCGACGGCGCCTCCGCCGCCTTGCGCAGCTCGTCGGTGCTGACGAAGACGTACACGCCCTCCGTGCCCGCCGGCGGCGGGTCCGCGGGGCGTCGCCCCGGCGCGGGCGGCGGCGCCTGCGCGGGAAGGCGCGTGGCCAGCAGGCTGCGCCGGTCCAGCCCGGGCGAGCGCGCGGCCAGGATGGCCTGCAGCGTCTCGCGCGTCACCGGCGCGGCGGTCAGGCCGCCGTAGTACTCGCCGCGCGGGCGGTCCAGCCTGACCAGGATGGTCAGCTGCGGATCGCGCGCCGGAAAGAATCCCACGAAGGTCGAGTTGTAGGCGCCGCTCTCGTAGCGGCCGCCGGCCCCGACGCGCCGCGCCGTCCCCGTCTTTCCCGCCACCTCGAACGTCGCCAGCGAGGCGCGCGTCGCCGTCCCGTCCTCCACCACGGAGACCAGGACGTCCCGGATCTCCATCGCCACCGAGCGGGGGATCACGCGGCGCACCTCGCGCGGGTCGCGGCGCTCGATCGTCCGCCCCCCCGCCGCGCGCACTTCGCGCACCAGGCGCGGCTCCATCAGGCTGCCGCCGTTGGCGATGGCGCTGTAGCCCAGCGCCAGCTGCAGCGGCGTGACGGAGACTTCGTAGCCCGTGGCCAGCGACGACGCCGTCAGCTTGCTCCAGCGGTCCGGGCGCGGCAGCCGGCCGGACGACTCCGTGGGGTAGTCGATCCCCGTGGGCGTGCCGAAGCCGAAGTCGCGCAGAAAGCCGAACTGCTGCCCCGGCGAAAGGCGCGGGACGAACTTCACCATGCCGATGTTGCTGCTCACCCGCAGCGCGTCGCGCAGGGTAAGCCAGTCGTACGCATGGACGTCGGTGTGCACGCGGCCGTGCGGGTCCGTCCAGCGCCCACCCTCGCCGTGCACCCGCTCCGTCATCCGCGCGCGGCCCGTGGCCAGCAGGGTGGAGACGAAGAAGGGCTTGAGCACCGACCCCGGCTCGTACGGCTCGATAAAGGCGCCCACGTCCCGCGCGCCGCCGCGGCGCTGGCTCACCGCCGCCAGCACCTCGCCGGAGCGCGGGTCCATCAGCAGCAGGTCGCCGCCCTGCGCGCCGGTGCTGTCGATGGCCTCGTCCAGCGCGGCGTCGGCGATCTCCTGCAGGTCGAAGTCGAGGGTCAGGTAGACGTTGTTGCCGTCCGTGGCCTGCACCGCGGGGAGCGCGACCGACGCCTCCTTCTTGCCCCGCGCGTCGCGGCGCAGGATGGAATAGCCGTCCGTTCCGCGCAGGGTTGCGTCCATCGCCTGCTCGATGCCGCCCAGCGCCCGCCCGTCGCCGCTCACCCCGCCCAGGACCTCGCGCCCCACGCGGCCCTGCGGATAGAAGCGCTCCAGCCGCCGCTCCCAGTGCAGCCCACGCGCGTCGCCCAGCGCCCGCCGCTGCTCCGCGGAGAACGCGCCGGGAAGCACCACCCACTTCCGCTTCGGGTCCGTCGCGCGGCGGGCGGCGGCACGGGGGAGCTCCAGCGCGTCCACCATCGCCCCCACCAGCGCGTTGCGGTCCGTCACCTCGTTGGGGGCGATGGACAGGCCGAAGGTCTCGCGCGTCAGCGCCAGCGGCACGCCGTCGCGGTCCAGGATGGCGCCGCGGCGCGCGGGCAGGGGCACGCGCGCCTGCTGCTGCTCGGCCGCCACCTGCCGCCAGTGGTCCGCCTCGAACGCCTGCAGGTACACGGCCTTGCCCAGCACCAGCACGGCCGCCAGGCCGATGCAGACGATCAGCAGGCGGCGGCGGGCGCGCAGGCGGTGCTCGCTGTCCCAGCCGCTGGTGCGGTGCGCGGGAAGGTGGCTGCTCACGGCCGCTCCTCCATCGCACCCGCGGGGATCGGCAGCAGCACCACCTCGTCGTCGCGCGCCACGTGCAGCCCAAGCCGCTGCTGCGCCACGCGGGTGATGCGCGCGCGGGTCTGCAGCGCCTGGATGCGGTTGGCCCACTCCACCCGCTCCGCCTCGGCGATGCTGGTCTCGTTCTGGATGCGCGTCAGTTCCCGCTGCCGCGCCACCCCCTCCGTCTGCCGCCAGACGACGGAGGCCAGCGATCCGGCGACGGCAAGGACGAAGAAGACGCGGCCCAGGAATGCGCGGCGGCGCGCGCGCTTTTCAACGCGGCGCGCCTGCGGCTCTTCCCACCGCGACGGCTTTTCCACCGTGCGGCCGCGGATCGGCCGGCCGGGGACGTTCATGGCGTCGGTGCTCACGCGGACCTCCATCCGCGCAGGTGCGCGCTGCGGGCGCGCGGGTTCGCGGCGATCTCTTCCGGCGACGCGTCGATCGGCTTGCGCGTAAGCGTTTCGCCCAGCGCGCGGCCGCGGCACCGGCAGACGGGAAAGCCGGGCGGGCACACGCACTCCAGGCTCCAGTCGCGAAACGCGTTCTTCACCAGCCGGTCCTCCAGCGAGTGGTACGACAGGATCGCGAAGACGCCCCCCGGCGCCAGCGCGTCGCGAAAGCGCTCCAGGGCGCGCTCCAGCGACTCGATCTCGTGGTTCACGGCAATGCGCAGCGCCTGAAAGATGCGCGCCCTGTCCGCCGCCTCCGTGCGCGGCCCCAGCGCGCGCTCGATGGCGCGCAGCAGCTGGTCGCTGGTCGCGAACTCCGCCTCCTCCCGCATCTCGGCGATGATGCGCGCCAGCTTTCGCGAGCGGCGCTCCTCGCCGTAGCGGTAGAACACGTTGGCGAGCTCCCCCTCGTCCAGCGTGTTCAGCAGGTCGGCCGCGGAAGGCTCGCCGGCCGACGCCTGTCCCATCCGCATGTCCAGCGGCGCCCCGGGGCGAAAGGTGAAGCCCCGCGCGTCCACGTCGATCTGGTGCGAGCTGATCCCCAGGTCCAGCAGCACCCCGTCCAGCGTCCCGTCCTCGATCCCCGCCGCATCCACCGCGTCCGCGAAGTTGCTCCGCACCGGCCGGAACCGGTCCCCGAAGCGCTCCAGCCGTGCGGAAGCCTCCGCCAGCGCGTCCGGATCCCGGTCGACCCCGATCAGCCGCGCCTCGCCCCCCCGCTCCAGCAGCGCTTCCGCATGCCCGCCACCGCCCAGCGTTCCATCCAGGTACGTCCCGCCGCGCTCCGGCCGCAGCAGGTCCATCACCTCGCGCGCCATGACGGGCGCGTGGTAGCCGCTGGCGTACGGCAGCGTCACGCGGGCACGAGCGCGCCGCGTGCGTTGCGGGCCGTGACCGTGGCCCGGCACGCCCGGCAGCAGAACCAGTCGGTGCCAAGGAAGTCGCGCAGCTCGCCCAGGGGCTCGAACGGGCCCAGGTGCCGGTCCATCCCGCAGGCCGGGGAAGGAGGCGGCAGGGGGCCGAACAGGGCCGGGCTGGCGGGATAAACCATGCGCGCTCCGGTGGATGAAAGCGTCAGAAGAAGATCTCGTGCGCCAGCAGCTCCTCGTCGGGCACTGCCTGCGCGGTAAGGACGTCGAAGGCCTCGGGGTTCCACAACTCGATGCGGTCCATGGCGCCCACGATGAGGGTGGGCCCCGTGATCCCCACTTCCTTCTGCATCCGCTGCGGAACCAGGATGCGCCCCTGCTTGTCGGGCACCACCTCGACGGCGTTGGCGGTCACCTTGAGCACGTACGGCCGGGCGTTGCGGTTGCGGCGCAGCATCTCGCGCAGCCGCGCCTCCATCTCGCTCCACACCGGGCGGGGGAAAAGCGTGAGCGAATCGGGGTTTACGTGCACCAGAATCAGCGGCTCCTCCCCCCCGTCTCGCCGAAACGAGGCGGGAAGGCTCAGCCGCCCCTTTTCGTCGATCTGGTGCGTGTAGCTCCCGAGGAAGCCGCTCATGGGGCTCCGGTGTACGCTCCCGCCACTGCCCTCCACTATCCCCCACTTCTCCCCACCGTGCCCCACAAGCTAATCGTGCCGGACCTTACGTCAAGGCGAACAGATGCCGAACGAGCGGGAGGGAAGTGCGAAAGTGCGAAGGTGCGAGAGTGCGAAAGTGGATGTGTCCCGGTGGCAGTTCTCTCTTGCCACAGCAAAGCGTCGGCGCAGAGCAGGAGAGGCGACGTGCGATCTTCTACTCTCGCACTTTCGCACTCTCGCACTTTCGCACTCTCGCACTTTCGCACTGGCCGTTGGCGCACTTCCTGCCCCACCGCGCGGGACTTTCCGACACCCCGGACCCCGGACGAACACGCCCGTGCACATCTCGGTGATCATCAACCCGCCCTCGCCCGAGGCGGTGGAGGCGCTGCGGACGGCGGTGGAGCAGCTACGCGAGGAAGGCCACACGGTGCATCCCCGCGTGACCTTCGAAGGAGGCGACGCGCACCGCTTCGCCTGGAAGTCGGCCGAGTACGGCGCCGACCTGGTGGTGGCGTGCGGCGGCGACGGCACCATCAACGAGGTGGTGAACGGGCTGTACGACTGGATCGAGGAGCGCGACGCCGATGGCAAGAAGCCCGTGCTGCCGCGACTGGGGATCGTGCCGCTGGGGACGGGGAACGACCTGGCGGGGGGGATGGGGATCGCCAGCGGCGACCCGGCGGGAGCGCTGCTGAACGCCGTGAGCGGCGAGGCGTACCCGGTGGACGTGGGCCGCGTGAACGGCCGCTACTTTCTGAACGTCTCCACCGGCGGCATCGGCGCCGAGGCCACGGACGAGGCGTCCAGCGACCTCAAGCGCACGCTGGGACCCATCGCATACCTCATCACGGGCGTCAAGAAGTTCGTGCACCTGCAGGCGTCGCACGCCCGCTTCACCTCCGGCGGCGAGACCGTGTACGAGGACGGGTTCCTGCTGTTCGCGGTGGGGAACGCGTGGAGGACGGGCGGGGGGAACTGGGTGACGGCGGATGCGGATCCGGCGGACTGCCTGCTGGACCTGTGCATCGTGCAGGAGATGACGCACGTGGAGTTGGTGCGCATCGCCCCGCAGATCCGCGCGGGGACGCACGTGCACCATCCCAAGGTCACCTACCTCAAGGTCCGCGAGCTCACGGTGGAGTCGGACGAGGAGATGACCGTCAACGCCGACGGCGAGCCCCTCACGGCAAAACGGTTCGAGTACGACCTGGGCCCGCACCGCCTCACGCTGATGGTGCCCCACGCGCCGGAGGAGGGGAAGGCGGGGGCGCCGGGGAAGGATTCTGGTTCGGCGACCTCCGCCGCCACGGGTTGATATGAAACCCGCGACCACGATGCCCACGCCGCCACGGGCTGAAGCCCGCGGCTAGAAATGCCATAAGCCCCGCCCTGGGCTCGCGGAGCTCGCCCGGCGGGGCTTCACCTTCACCGACCCGCTACTCCTCGGTTTTCTCCAGCAGCGGGTGCGTCGTTCCGTCGCGGTGGTGAGCCTCCTGGTTCAACACGTAATCCCGCACGCGCTCCACTCCGCGTTCCGACACGGTGAACGCGCCATACGAACCCTGCCATCGGAAAAGCTCCCCCATCACCTGCGTAGCCAGGTAGGAGGACGCGCCTTTCATCCGTTGCACGAGCATCGCGATGGTGAGCGTGGACGGAAACCGCGCGAGGACGTGCACGTGGTCCTCGATCCCGCCAATCGCGATGACCTGCGCACCGAGGCTGGTGGCGTGGCGCTGCATCATCGGATAGATGCGGTCGCGGATCGCGGGGGTGATGAGGGGCGCGCGGTCCCACGTCGCCCAGACCATGTGGGCGTACAGACGCGTATGCGAGCGGAATCGCATCGTCTCAAAACGTTGCGCGTTTGTAGTTGAAGCCCCGCCGGGCGAGCTCCGCGAGCCCAGGGCGGGGCTTATGGCATTTCTAGCCGCGGGCTTTAGCCCGTGGCGGCGTTGGCGCATTGGCGACGTTGGCCCGCCGCCGCCACTCCCAACTCCCCTCACACGGATCCCTCGCCCTGCCCCGCCGTCCCCGCCGTCCCCGCCGGGTCCTGGCCGTAGTAGCGCGACAGCTCGTCGTACAATTCCGCGTGCCTGGTGCGGAGCTGTACCGGGCGCTCGAAGAAGCACTCGCTGGCGACGGCGAAGAACTCGGCTTCGTTCGTGGCGCCGTAGTGGTCCAGCAGGGTTTTGCGCCCGGAGCGCGCGGACTTCTGCAGCGCCAGGTAATGCTCGCTCAGCACCCTTGCCCACGGCGCGTAGAACGCCCACCGGTCCAGCTCCGGCGTTCCGTCGGCGGCGCCGTCTTCCTGGTCCAGCTGGTGCGCGAACTCGTGCAGGATCACGTTCTTGCCGTCGCGCGGGTCGGCGGCGCCGTGGCGGGCGCTGCTCCACGACAGGACGACGGTGCCGTGCGTCCACGACTCGCCCAGGTGCACCGCATCCTCCTCCCGCACGACCTCGCCCGCACGCATCTCCCTGGGCACCCGGTACGCGGCGGGATAC
>DASQBH010000677.1:0-2126 GCA_035635315.1 Longimicrobium sp. | reverse complement strand
TGATTTCCTGAGGGAGGCGCCGCTCCGAACCTGCTGCTACCGAGGGACTTTGACGCCGACCGAAGGATCTTGCCGGCAGTACCTGGGGGCTGGATCAGTGCCGCATGGCCAGCCCCACGATGGCCGAGACGAGATCCTTCGGTCGCGCGCAAGCGGTTGAGTAAATTCAAGTTATGGAGGCGCGCTCCCTCAGGAAATCAACGCTCTTTTCCTGGATCTGGTACGAAACGGCAGAAACCAGCCGGCGCCCATCCGCATCCTTCACCCCTTCACCCGTTCACCCTCACACCATCACACCCTTACACCTCCCGGAACCCAGCCGCGCGCCCCGGGGTAACCCGCCGCACATGAACGGAATCCACGGACGCTCGCGTGCGCGGCGCTTTGCGCTGCTCTTCGGGATGCTGCTGCACCTGCTGGGTGCAGCGGCCGTCCCGTTTCACGTCTGGGCCCCGGCGGATCCCACGGCGGCCGGCGCGTCCGTGGCCGAGCGGCACGACG
Organism: Longimicrobium sp.; assembly: GCA_035635315.1. Taxonomy (GTDB): domain Bacteria; phylum Gemmatimonadota; class Gemmatimonadetes; order Longimicrobiales; family Longimicrobiaceae; genus Longimicrobium. Next base: position 1,625 of record DASQBH010000677.1, on the reverse strand, counting down.
ACGGCTCGTCGCTGCCGCCGCACGACGAGCTGCACTGCGTCATCTGCCACGCGGCCGGCACCGTGGCGCTTCCCGCCGCGGGCGCGGAGCTTCCGCTGGCGCAGGCGGGCGACCGGGCGGAGACGCCCGCCGTCTCGCCGCCGCTCCCCTTCCGTCCATCCTCTCCCGCGCGGGCCCGCGCGCCGCCCCACGCCTGAATCCAGCCGCATCCCGCGGCAGCGAACCGTATACAGAATACGAGCAGGTCCGCATCGACTGATGCAGGGCTCTGCCGTACGTTCCGGATTCAGGAGACCCTCGATGTTCCGTACGCTCTCGCGGCGCGCCCTGGTGGCGCTGGCCGCCGTCGTTGCCGGCTCCGCTGCGGCCCACGCCGTTCCGCCGTCCGCCGCCGCGCCCCCCATCGTGGGCACGGTGCGCGACGCCGCCGGCATCGGGCTGCCCAACGCCCGCATCGTCATCAACGAGCTCAACCGCTCCATCCTTTCGGCCAACGACGGCAGCTTCGTCATCCGCGCCATCCGCCCGGGCACCTACCACCTGGACGTGACGCTGCTGGGGTACGCGCCCTCGCACGCCGTGGTCACGGTGCCGGTGGACGGCCCCGACGTGCGCGTGGAGATCGTGCTGCGGCCCACGGTGCTCTCGCTGGAGGGGATCAACGTCACCGCCAGCCCGCGCAGCGCGGACCCGCTCAACATCACCCAGTCCACGGTGGAGCTTTCGGGCAAGGCGCTGGAGCGCAACCTGGGGACGAGCGTGGCGCAGACGCTGGCGTCGCAGCCCGGGCTTTCCACGCGCTACGGCGGCCCGGCGGCATCCACCCCCGTCATCCGCGGGCTGGCGGGCGAGCGGGTGCTGGTGGTGCAGAACGGCCAGCGGACGGGCGACCTGTCGTCCACCAGCGCCGACCACGCGCTCTCGGTGGACCCGCTGGCCGCCAGCCGCATCGAGGTGGTGCGCGGGCCGGCCAGCCTGCTGTACGGCAACAACGCGCTGGGCGGGGTGGTGAACGTCATCTCCACCGACATCCCGACGACCATTCCGGGCGAGGTGTCGGGCTTTTTTGCCGCGCAGGGCGAGTCGGTGAACCCCGGCGGCGCGCTTACCGGCGAGCTGACCATGCCGCTGGGCGAGACCTTCGCCATCAGCGCGCGGGGCGGCGGGCGGCGGGTGGACGACGTGCGCACGGGCGGGGGCGGCACGCTGGACAACACCTTCTACAACAACCTGTACGGCACCGCCGGGCTGGGATACGTGACGGAGCAGGTGCAGGGCGGGCTGTCGTTCGGCGGATACACCTTCGACTACGGCCTTCCCGCCCCGGTGCACGAGGGTGAGACGCCCGAGGAGCACGAGGAGCATGGAGGGATCTCGATCGAGGGGAGCCGTCTGGAGGGCAACGGGCGCATGACGCTGGCGCTGGGCGACCGCGGCTTTACCACGCTGCGGCTTGACGCCAACGCGCAGCGCTACCGGCACGACGAGATCGAGCCGGAGGGCGAGGTGGGGACGCGCTTCCGCCTCGACACGCAGACGGGCAACCTGACGGCCAAGACGCGCTTCGGCCGCTTTGACGGCGCCGTCGGCGTCTCCGCGCTGCGCAAGGACTACTCGCCGGAGGG
>DASQBH010000676.1:0-2186 GCA_035635315.1 Longimicrobium sp. | reverse complement strand
GGTGTGGCAATCGATTCCCACGGCACCAACGCCTACCCCGACCGGCACGGCCGCGAGCACGAGATGCAGGTCACGGCGGATTTCCGCGCCTTTCTGGACGCGCTGAACACGCTGACCGGCTGGGAGTTCTGAGAGTGTGTTTGAGAATCAGCCTGACCGATTGACTTCCTGAGGGAGGCGCCGCTCCCAACTCGCTGCTGCCAAGCAATCTGGCGCCGACCGAAGGATCTCGCCGGCAGTACCCGGGGGCTGGATCGGTGCCGCGTAGCCAGCCCCGCAATCGCCGAGACGAGATCCTTCGGTCGCGCGCAAGCGGTGGAGTAACATCAAGTTCCGGAGGCGCGCTCCCTCAGGAAGTCAATCCTCAGTTGTCTGAAGACCAGATTCTTGAACACGCTCTGACGTTTCCGCTCCGTGTGCCGGAGGGTTGGGATGGATGGGATGCGGCCCCGCGACCAGCACTCGTCGCGGGGCCGTTCCGTTGCTGGCTGGAACGGGCGTATCCGGATCCGACACCGTCTGGACGCACACGCTTCGCAAGGTTACTCTCCGGATCGACTCCCGGACCGACACCTCTGACGGGGCCGCGGCCTCCACCCGCCGCGCCCGTCCGCTGCATCCCGACACATCTCCCCATGACCGATCGCACGGCCGATCCCCAGGCGGACGAACGTTTTTCGCGCGGGCTGCTGGCCCAGACCGTAGGCATTCACCTGGCGCTGATGGCGGGGTCGCTGGTGGTGTGGCAGTCGGAGCTGCCGGGGCGCTGGGCCGTGCTGGCGGTGCTGATCGTGGCGCAGGGGCTGTGGCTGGACCGCATGTACATCGCGGCGCACGAGGCCATCCACAAGAAGCTGTATCCATCGTCCCCCCGGCTGAACGACTTCTGGGGGACGGCGCTGCTGATGCCGGTGGCCGCGCCGTTCACCATCTACCGCCGCATCCACTACTTCCATCACGGCCACAACCGCCGCGACCACCACACGGCCAACCTCGACACCTTCGTGGTGCGCGGCCGGATCGGGGCGCTGCGGCGCGCGTACTACCAGGCGGTGTGGATCTTTTACGTGTTCCTGGGCGGGTTCTTCATCCACTCCCTCGTCTCCGTGCTCCTCTTCCTCGTGGTGCCCACGGAGCCGGCGACGCGCATCTCGCCCGTCTTCAAGCACTGGGGGATGGACAAGCGGCTGCGCTCGTGGGGCGAGCTGGGGCTGGGGATCGGCTACCACGCGGCCATCGTGACGCTGTTCGGCGGGGCGGGATGGGTGGTGGCGATGGGGCTGCCGCTGGCGGTGTTCGCGTGGGTGTGGTCGCTGCTGCTGTACGTGTACCACTACGACACCAGCGTGGGGCCCGACGTGCGGCACAACGTGCGCTCGCTGCCGCGCCAGCGCTTTTTCTCGTGGCTGCTGCTGAACTTCAACGAGCACGCCACGCACCACGACGACCCCACCATCCCCTGGCACCAGCTGCCGGAGCGCCGCCACGAGCTGCCGGCGGCGTACCACGAGAACCAGAAGGTGCACACGCTCTGGCAGGCGATCTGGCAGCAGCGCAAGGGGCCGCTGCTGGAGAACATCGCCGAGGTGGGCGAGTTCTCGGTGGAGCTGCGGCTGGGCCGCCGGTGAGCGCGTCCGGCCGCATTCGCCGCGCCTCGCAGGCCGACGCGGAGGCCATCCTGGCGGTAAAGCGCGCGCTGGCGCTGCCGCCGGACGCGCGCGAGGCGCCGGGGGGCGGCTTTCTGCTGGGGGCCTCGCTGGAGGGCTACCGCGCGCTGATCGACGCGGCGGACGTGTGGGTGCTCACCGGCACCGGCGGCGAGGTGGCGGGGTTCGCGGTGCTGCTGCCGGAGCGGGTGCTGCGCGCGTCGGAGCTGTGGGCGCGGCGCGAGGCCATCCGCTGGGAGGTGCCGTCGGGGTGGACGCCGCCGGAAGAGCGCGTGTGCTACTTCGACCAGCTCGCCATCCTTCCCGCGGCGCGGATGCGGGCGCCGGAGCTGGCGCTCACCGCGCTGCGCGGCGCCGTGAGGACGGGACACGAGCACCTGTTCGCCACCGTGGTCGCGCACCCGGTGCAGAACACGGCGTCGCTGGCGCTGCTGCGGGCGCTGGGCGCGCGCCGTGTGGGCAGCGTGGACGAGGAGTACGAGGGCGTGGGCCGCATTGTCTCGGACCTGTACTACGCCC
>DASQBH010000675.1:0-2616 GCA_035635315.1 Longimicrobium sp. | reverse complement strand
AGGCAGCAGTGCCTGTCCGCGGCGCCATCGACCCGCACGTCCACTTTGCGGGCACGACGGCGGACCGCAACCCTCGGGCCTGGATTCGCCTGTGCTGCAACATCATGTATCACAATGCATTGCAGCTTCCGTCCGTATCCGCGAATGCCCTCTTTGGGACATCGATGACGCACAAAGTGGGACCGCCCAGACCCACCTGCGTCCCTGCGACACAATCCTGTAGCAGGCTGTTCCGCGCTGCTACTCGCGGCCTTCCGGGTCCGGCTGCCCGGCGAGGGGATACTCCAGGTTCATCCCGTCCTCGCGCGGCGGGGGGAGCATCAGGTTCTCGCGCTCCATGGCCGCCATCCGTTCGCGGTTGCGGCGGCGGCGGGGGATGAGGGCGATGAATCCCAGCAGCATCGCCGCGAACCAGACCAGCCCCACGTTGGCGGCGATGGAGAGCCAGCCGTAGCGCCGCTTTACCTCCTTGCGCCACTCGTCCTCCAGCTGTCCCATCGTCATTCCCCAGGTCACGCGGACGGCCTGGTCCAGCGTGCCCTCGCGCCGCCAGTTCTCCAGCAGCAGCGCGAAGCCCTCCTCCCCCGTCCGCCACCATGGTGGCGGAGAGCAGGTAGGCCAGGCGCGCGCGGCCGGCGGAGCGCGGCCACGCCAGTTCCAGCGAGTCCAACCGCGGCGCGCGCCCCAGCATGAAGGCCACGCGCAGCGTCCACCCGCTCTCCACGTCCCAGCTGCCGGACGCGACCTCCGCGTATCCTTCCGTGAACCAGCGGGGGATCGGCGCGGGAAGCCGCTCCGCGACGACCAGGTGCGCGACTTCGTGCCGTAGCGTCGCGGCCGCGTCCACCGGGCGCACGCCGGGGATGGGGTACGTGGGAAGGACGATGATGCGCAGGTCGGGGATGGCGATGCCGCCCGCCCACTCCGGCGCGCCGCCGCCCGTCGCGGCGCTGAAGTCGCGCGGCGTGGGAGCCAGGACGATGGTGGTCGATTCGGGAACGGTGCCGCGCCCGAAGCCGGGGAGCGGCATGGGCCGCGTGGCGGTGGCGAGGACTTCGCGCGCCAGCGGGAGCTCGCGCGGGGCGTGGATCACGCGGACGGAGCCGGACGCCAGCGTGTCGGCGCCGGACTGCGCGCGGAGGGGCGCCAGTGCCGCGAGAAGGGCGAGGAGCGCGAGAAGGAGGGGGCGGATCATGAGAAGAAAGGTCACACAACGAAGAAACGGAGGCAACGGAGGGTCATCCCTCCGCTGCCTCCGTCGCACACCGCACGGCCGTGCGGGTCCATCCAACCCCTGCCCCAGAAGGGGGTCCTCAACCTCTCGCGATCAGTCATCCTGAGAGGGTGTTGAGAAACCTCGGGCTGTGAGAAGAAGCGGATGTCATCCTGAGGGAGCGCACCACGTGTAAGCAGCAGCCACACAAGAACCTGCGCGCGACCGAAGGACCTTCTTTCGGTCTGCGAGGGGCACGCTTCAAGCCGCAGATCCTGCCCCTCGATTCTGCTGGCAAGGTCCTTCGCTCGGCGCCAAAGCCTTGTTTCAAAGCGGCTTGCGGCGCGGCGCCTCCCTCAGGATGACTGGTTGCGTGGGAGGTTCTCAACACCCTCTGGGGGAGGCGCCGCCTGCATCCTGCACCCGCGAAGGATTTTGACGCCGACCGAAGGACCTTGGCCGGCAGAGCCGTGGAGCTGGATTTCCGACGCGGAGTATGCCCCTCGCGAGCGGAGAGAAGATCCTTCGGTCGCGCGCAATCGGTTGTGCGAATTCTGGTTACCCGCGGGGCGCTCCCTCAGGATGACACTGCTTCGCTTCGTGCATCGAGGGTTGGCAAACCCCTTCTCAGGCGCCGACGGAGACGGGCTCGCCCGCCTCCAGCTGCGCCAGCGCCTTGCCGCAGCGTTCGCCCCACAGGTTGAAGCGGTTGGCCTGGTGGCCGGTGCGCCACGCGTCGGCCGCCTCGCGGGTGCGGCCTTCCAGGTAGTACGCGCGCCCCGTCTCCCACCACGCCTCCAGCATGCCGGGCCCCAGCTCCAGCGTGCGGCCGAAGAAGGAGCGCGCGTCGTCGTACATCTCGCGCTCCAGGTACAGCATCCCCATGTACAGGTGCGCGTAGATCTGCGCCTTGCGGTCGCTTTCCTGGCGAATGGCGCGCGACAGGTGCTCGATGGCCTCGCCGAAGATCCCCTTCTTGAGGCAGATGTACCCCAGGTTCACCCGGGCCAGCGGGTTGTTGGGGTCCTTCATCAGCACCTTGTAGTACGTCATCAGCGCGTCGTCGTACTGCTCGCGCAGCATCTGCGCCCACCCCAGCAGGCTCTCGGCGTGCGGGTCGTTGGGGGCCAGCTCCAGGGCGCGCTCCAGCTCCTTGACGGCCCGCCTGGCGTCCCCCGCGGCGATGGCGCTCCACCCCCGCTCCACGTAGGTGCTGCTGCCGATGTGGTCGCTGACGACGGTCTGCCCGCGGGGCGCGGCGGCGGCCGGCGCGGGGAGGGCCTTGTAGCGCTCCACCAGCCCGCGGATGCGCTCCTTGAGCCCCGTAAGCCCCTCGATGGCGGCCTCCGTCTCGCGGAAAAAGCCCACGATGTCGGCGCGCAGGGCCTCGCGGTCCCCCGCCC
>DASQBH010000674.1:0-2159 GCA_035635315.1 Longimicrobium sp. | reverse complement strand
GGTCCGCGAGCACCCGGTCAAAGAGCGCACAGTTCTCCGCGACCCGCGCCGGCGCGGTGTTGCGCGCGTACCGGGCGCGGGCGCGGTCCATGTCCGGTCCCGCGGCCGTGGAGCCGGTGGGATCGGCGACGAAGTTGGCGGTCCCCTCCACCAGCGTTCCCGCGAGCAGCCGGTCCACGGGCGGCACCGACGCATCCGCGATCCAGGCCACAAAGGTGCCGGACCGCCGCTGCGCCGCCATCTGCATTACGTGATACGCTTCGTGAAGCGCGTTCAGGACCAGGCCGTGGTAATCCCCCTGGGCGCGGACCAGGTTTGCATAGAACGCGCTGGGGCCGTCTTCGAACGCGAACCCGTCGCTCACCCCACCGGCCACCAGGTACACGCTGATGTTCAGCGGCCCCGTGTCGGGCCGGTAGGGCTCCAGCCGCGACAGCAGCTCCCGGACGGTGCGGGCGCTGTCTGCCCGGGCCGCCGCCAGAAGTGCGCGCACCTCCGCCCGCCCGCGCCACGCGTCGCGCAGCTGGAAGTACCTGTCGTGCTCTCCGCCCTGCTTCGTCCGCGCGAACGCCTGGATGGTCGTGCGGAACTCGGGCACCCCGGCCTGGGGAATGAACCGGGTGACGTTGTCCACCATCGCGCGCACGCCGTGGATGCCCAGCAGCGCGTCCACGTCGGCGTCGGAAAGGGAGTCCTTCTCCAGCGCCTCCATGATCGCCTCCGCCCCCGCGTAATCGAAGCGCATGGTGATGGGCTCGGCGGACGGCATGCGCGCGGAACGCGGCGACGCAGGCGCACAGCCCGCCAGCGCAACCAGGATCAGGCAAAACCAGGGTGTCAGGACACGTTTCATCCATCTCTCAGGGGCTGTGGTCCGGGGGAGTGAAGCAGGGCCATTCTGGGATGGCGTGCCGGATCAGAACGTTTACCCGCTTGCTTTGCGTGGGAGAGACGAGGAGTGGCGGGCCTGATGCCGGATCCGCAAAAAGATTGGGTTTCATACGGAGCAACGGAGGAACGGAGATCATGCTCCCTCTCCGTTGCTCCGTTGCTCCGTATGCCAATTCTTTTTCAGGATTCGGATGATACAACAGAGTCAACAGAGTAAGGCTGCGGCGAGACGGCCTGACCTTCGCGCGCTGTGGACGTTTCGGGAGAGGGGGTGCCCCGGGTCCGCCACGTGGCACGAGAAAACTCTGTTGACTCTGCTAACTCTGTGTGAGGCTTATTCTTTGGGCGGATTCGGCATCAGGGCGCGTCCGGAGTGGGAGAGAACTGCGCCAGGAGGTGGCGCACGTTCTCCGGCGTGATCATCCGCCCCACGAGCCGGAACGGAACGCGGTCGCCGTGGATCAGCGCGAGCGTGGGCACGGTCTTGATGCGCCGGCGCTCCGCCTCCGCGCGTCCGTCGTCAGCCTCGATGTCCCAGCGCGTCAGCTCCATCCGCAGGTCGGCCGCGATCTGCTCGGCCACGGGCGCCTTTTCGTGGCAGACGCCGCACCACGGGGCTTGAAAGTAGGCGAGATGCATGGATCCAGGAGCCGGGTTCCGGTTTCTGTACAGCAGCCAGCGACCTCATCCGCGCGCGAAAGGGCGCTGGAGCAGGTAGGTGGCGTAGAAGAACACCTCCCGCCCCAGGAACCGCGCCCGGCTCCGCCACGAGTGGTACCGGCTGGTCGGCGTGGGCGCGGGATGCGCATCGAGGCCCACGTCGCGCGCCATGGTGACCGCGCGGCGCATGTGCAGGGGATCGCTGACGATCAGCACGCGCGGCGGCGCTTCGGACGCCAGGAGCGCCCTGGCCTCGCGGAGGTTCTCGTACGTGATGGTGGAGCGTGTTTCCACCGCGATCCGATCCTCCGGAACGCCGGCCCGGATGGCGTAGCGGCGGGCGACCTCCGCCTCCGCGTGCCGGTTGCCGGCGCCCACGCCGCCCGTGAACACGATGCGGCGCACGCGGCCGCGGCGGTACAGCGCCACGCCGTGGTCGATCCGGGCCGCGAACACGGGCGAGGGTGCCGTGTCCCACACCGCCGCGCCAAGCACGATCGCCACGTCCGCGGACGCGGGATCATGACGGCCCGCGTACGCCGCGATCCGCCACGCCAGGAAGGCAGCCCACAGCAGGACCGCGCCCGCTCCACCCCACAGGATCCGTT
>DASQBH010000673.1:0-9331 GCA_035635315.1 Longimicrobium sp. | reverse complement strand
GCCAGGATCAGCAGCCGCTCGCCCATCGTCAGGTCCAGCTGGCGAAAGAGGGCGTCGTAGGCGGTCAGGAACACTTCGGGGATGGCGGCGGCCTCTTCCCAGCTCAGGTTCTGCGGGACGCGGATCCCCTCGCGCTCGTGCACCACGACGTACTCCGCGTGCCCGCCGCCGCCCACGATCCCCATCACCCGGTTGCCGACGGCCCACAGCCCCGCGCCCTCGCCGACGGCGTCCACCTCGCCCGCGTACTCCAGCCCCGGGATGTCCGCGGGTGCGCCGGGGGGCGCGGGGTAGTTGCCGCGGCGCTGCAGCAGGTCCGCGCGGTTCAGCGCGCTGGCGTGCACCCGCACGCGGATCTCCCCCGGCCCGGGCTGGGGGACCGGGCGGTCCTCCAGCGACAGCACCTCCGGCCCCCCCGGCCTGGTGATGACCAGCGCGCGCATCAGCGGCCCCCCGCCTGCGCCGCCGCGCGCCCGCGCAGCCACGCCTCGATCCCGCGCACGTGCGCGTCCGCCAGCCGGTCCACGAACGCGGGGTCGCGCAGCGCGGCCTCCTGCTCGGGGATCGGCATGAACAGCGACTCCGTGAGGGTCGACGGCAGCCAGGTGGGGCGCGCCAGCGCCAGGTTCTGCTGCAGCGCGCCCAGGTCGCGGATGCGCGTCACGCCCCCGATCTCGCGGTCCAGCTCGCGGGCCAGCCCGGCGGCGAACGGGTGGAAGTAGTACACGCTGGTGCCCATGGCGCGGAACGGGTTGGCGCCCTCACCGAACGCGTTGTTGTGCACGGAGATCAGCATCTCCGCGTTGCGGCTCACGGCCAGCTGCACCCGCGCGCGCAGCTCTTCGCCACTGCTGGTGGAGCTGACCAGCCCCTCGCGCCCGGTGCGGGTGAGAATGACCTCGGCGCCGGCGGCGCGCAGCTTTTCCGCCAGCGGCAGGGCGATGGCCAGGTTGGCGTCGCCCTCGTACAGCCCCGTGGGTCCCGTGGCCCCTGCGGGCGGGTGGCCAGGGTCGATGACGATGCGTCTGCCCCGCAGCGGGTTCTGCGGGTCGATCACCGGTGGCTTGCGGATGCGGACGATCAGGTCGCCGTCAGCCTCGTACCACGCCTTGTATCCCCAGGCGCCGCCCGTCAGGCCCAGGGTGAACTGCGAGGCGCCCCCCGCCTGCCGCTGCCCCGCCGACCGGAACCATCCGCCGAACGGCGCGGAGGGCGTCATCATCCCCCCCGTGGCGCCGTAGACGGTGACCACGGCGCCGCTGTCCGACGTCTCCACCAGGAACGGCCGGCCGCCGGCGGTCACCCGCAGGTCCAGCCCGTCTGCCGTGGGCGAGACAAAGCTGTTCACCGGCCCCGGCGCGGGCGGGGGGGACGTCTCGTCCGTCAGCGACAGGGCGGATGCGTCGATCCACGCCTCGGTGCCCGCGTCCAGCCGCACGCGGTACTGCTCGCCGCGCCGCTCGGCCACCGCCAGCCGCGCGCCGCGGGGAAAGAACCAGCGGTAGGGGCCGGCGGGCGTGGGGCGGGCGTAGATGGCGTCGGAGCCACTGGCCAGCGTGTCCGCCCCGCCCGTGACGGTGCCCAGGCGCGCCGTGGCGTAGACGGCGTTCGTTGCCGGAGTGCCTCCCCCACCGCCGCCGGTGGAGCGCGGCGCGTACGAGCGCGTCTCCGACACCTCCTGCCCGCCCGCCTGCGCGCGCAGCCGCCACGCGCCGTCCGCCGGCGTGGGCAGGTACGCGATGAAGGCGCCGTTGGGCGCAACCGGCACGGCGACCCCGTTGATCTCCAGCGCCGCCTGGCCCGTGCCCACGCTGCCGTAGACGAAGGTGGAGTCCACGCTGGGGCGCGCCTGGCCCTGCGTGGGGTGGATGACGCGGATCGCCAGCGCCCCGTTCACCGCGGGGATCGGCGGCAGCGCGGGGCTCACCGGCTGGTAGACCAGGCGCTCGATGCGCCCCGCGCCCGCCCCGGGCCCGATGCGGACGGTGTCGGCGGGGGCCGGGCCGGTGGACGGGCGCGAAGGCGTGCACGCGGCCAGCGTAAGCAGCGCGAGGGCTGCGAGGTTGCGATGCATCTCTGGCTTTCCGGACGGGTGAAGAAAGCGGGGGAGATGCGCTCCCCCGCGTCATCGGGTTCCTGCGCATCCCCACTGCAAGCTGCGGGCAACTCCGTTCACAGGGGCGGAAAGGGCACGTCCAGGCGCTTCGAATCACGTCGAGCTGCGTCTGCGGGGTGCCCCTCCCCCGGCCCCTCCCCGCTCGTTCCTCGCGGAGAGGGGAGATCGAACCATCACCTTTCCGCGAGGGCCCTCTCCCCCGCCGGCTTTTCGCTCGTTCCTCGCGACGCCGGCGACCCCTCCCCCAACCCCGGGCCAACCCCGGGGGAGGGGTGGGTGTGCCGCGAGTGCGGTGCGCATCGAACCACTTCAAAGCGGGATCGAATTCTCCCTCCCCCACGCAGTTTGTGGGGGAGGGCCGGGGAGGGGGGCGGCTCACCATCTCGCACCTTGTCATCCGGAGACGCTCCAGGCTTCGCCTTCACACCCAACCTCCCCCAGCAGTTTTGGGGGAGGTGGGCCGGTGGTGCCGGCCCGGAGGGGGCGGACTCCGGGCTCGCCGCCGTGTCTTCACATCACCCGCATCATCCCCCCAAAACTCGTAAACGTCTGCTCCCGCAGGGGATGCGATATCGGCAAAATCCATCGAACAGGTTGACTAAGCCGTTGATGCGGTTTAGCTTAGGTGCACACACAACAAGTTTTTCCGCACCGGCGGACGGGTCCCCAGGGCCTGGCCCGCAGCTCGACGCGCGGCAGTCGCCGCAGACTCCAGAACCATCGCAGGACACAGCATCCCGCGCTTGCCATAGGAGGTCGCATGGAATTCAGGTCCGCGTTTCCCGTCGCCGTGCTTCTGGGTGCCGTTCTCGGCGCCACGGCCGCAGGCGGTGAAAGCCGGGAGAATGCACCTGTTTCCACCGCTGCCGCCGGCATGGTTCGCGAGGCGAACGCGGCGGTCAGCGACGCGCGGTGGGACATTCCCGTGGTGCGCAACGCCCCCGTGGAGCGCTTCATCGGCATCTTTACGGGCCGGCAGCAGGACCGCATGGCGCTGTACCTCAAGCGCAGCGGCCGCTACGAGGGGATGATCCGCTCCAAGCTGCGCGAGCGCGGCATGCCCGAGGACCTGCTGTACCTGTCGATGATCGAGTCGGGCTTCAACCCCACGGCAAAGTCGCACGCGTCCGCCGTCGGGCTGTGGCAGTTCATCGAAGACACCGGCGAGCGCTACGGCCTGCGCGTCGACGGCTACGTGGATGAGCGCAGGCATCCCGAAAAGTCCACCGACGCCGCGCTCAGCTACCTGGAAGACCTGCACGGCCAGTTCGGCTCGTGGTACCTGGCCGCCGCCGCCTACAACACCGGCGAGGGCCGCGTTGCGCGGGTGATGCGGCAGGTCACGGGCAAGGAAAAGGGGCGCGACGCCGACTTCTGGCGCATCCGCGGCCGGCTGCCCAAGGAGACGCGCGAGTACGTGCCGCTGATGGTGGCCGCCGCGCTCATCGGCAAGGAGCCGGCAAAGTACGGGCTGGGCGGCGTGCAGCGCTGGATGCCGCTGGAGAGCGACGAGGTGCAGGTGCCCGCCGGCACGCGGCTGGCGCTGGTGGCCGAGGCCGTGGGCGTGAGCGAGAACGAGCTCAAGCGGCTGAACCCGCACCTGGTGCGGGCCATGACGCCCCCGGGCAAAAAGGCCTACACTGTGCGCGTGCCCCGCGGCCGCACCGACCGCTACGCCGCCAACTTTGCCGACGTGCAGAAGCGCGCCGGCGAGAAGGCCGCGCAGGAGCGCCGCGAGGAGCAGCGCCGCCTGGCCGCCGTGCGCCGCCACACCGTGCGCCGCGGCGAGAGCCTGTGGACCATCGCGCGCCGCTACGACACCACGGTCAAGAAGGTGCAGGCCGCCAACGGACTGGGCCGCCGCAACCGCATCCGCCCCGGCCAGCGCCTGGTGATCCCGTCGTGATTGCGTGAGGAAGGATGGAAACCGGCCGCCGCGAGATCCTTCGCGGCGGCCGGTTCTCTTTTGAACGCGGAGCACGCGGAGGGGAAAGGTAGAGTACGCGGAGGAAGGTCGGGCGCCTCTGTCCATGCCGCTGGCCGCGCGCCTAGATTCCGGCTTCCGAGCCTCCTCCACGTCCAGCCACGAGCCGCATCGCCGTGACCCAGCCCCGCCGCGCCATCCTGGTGTTCCTCGACGGCGTTGGCATAGGGGCTGGGGACCCGGCGTACAACCCGTTCGCGGCGGCGCACCTGCCGCGCATCCGGGCGCTGCTGGATGGGCGACTGCCGGTCGCGGAGCAGCTGGACGCGGACGGCCGGATCGTCGCGGAGCGGGCGGTGCTGGCGGCGGCGGACGCCACGCTGGGGATCGAGGGGCTGCCGCAGAGCGGGACGGGGCAGACCACGCTGCTCACCGGCCGCAACGGCGCCACGGAGTACGGCCGCCACTTCGGCCCGTGGGTGCCCACGCCGCTGCGTCCCATGCTCGCCGCGCAGAACCTGCTGCGCCGCGCGGTCGACGCGGGGCGGACGGCGGCGTTCGCCAACGCCTATCCGCTCTCCGGCATCCCCGCCGACCCGCGCATCTTCCGGCGCCCCGCGGGGCCCATGCTGGCCGCGCAGTCCGTGGATGCGCTCACGCGCGGCGCGGCGGAGCTGGCGGAGGGGCGCGCGGTCGCGTCGTCCATCACCAACGAGCGTTGGCGCGAGCACCTGGGCGGCGACGTCCCCGAGGTCTCGCCCGAGGAAGCGGCCCGCACCCTGGCCCGCATCGCCGCGGACGCGGACGTGACGCTGTTCGCCCACTACGACACCGACTACACGGGCCACCGCGGCGCTCTCGATGGCGCCATCGCCGCGCTGGAGCGGGTGGATGCCTTTCTCGGCGCCCTCGCCCACGCCCTGCCGCCCGATACGCTGCTGGTCGTCTCCAGCGATCACGGAAACGTGGAGGACGTGCGGGGCGGGCACACCATCAACCCCGTCCCCGTTCTCGCTGTCGGAGATGGGCGGGAAGAATTCGTGAATGTACGTTCGTTAATGGATGTGGCGCCTGTGATCCTGCAGGCGCTCAGGATCGATGGCGACTCCCGTCGGATCACCACCAGCTGATCGCTGGCACCAGCAATCCAGGAGAATGAACGCAGGATGACGGACGTGGCGCTGACGGAGATTCGGGCGGTGCTCTACGACTTCGACGGGACGCTGGCGGACAGCACCGAGCTCATCATGCGGTGCTACCGCCACACCATGCGTACGCACCTGGGCGACGTGCCGTCCGACGACGTGTGGCTCAGCGGCTTCGGGATGACGCTGGAGTCGCAGATGCGCCGCTTCGGGCGCGATGCGGGCGAGGTGGAGGCGATGCTGGATACGTATCGCGCGTATCAGAACACCATTCACGACGACCTGCTGCGCCCGTTCCCGGATGCGGCGGAGACGGTGGCGGAGCTGGAGCGGCGCGGCTACGGGCTGGCCATCGTCACCAGCAAGCACCGCCGTGCGACGATGCGCGGGATGGAGCTGTGCGGGCTGGTGCGCCACTTCGACGTCATCGTGACCCCCGAAGACGTGGCGGAGGCCAAGCCGCACCCCGAGCCCGTGCTGCTGGCGCTGGAAAAGCTGGGCGTGGCGCCGCACCAGGCGCTGTTCGTGGGCGATTCGCCCCACGACGTGGCCGCGGGCCGCGCGGCGGGCACCCGCACCGCCGCCGCGCTCTGGGGCCCCTTTCCGCGCCAGGCGCTGGAGGACGCGCGGCCGGACGCCTTTCTCCGCACCCAGCGCGACGTGCTCCGCCTGCTCGACGGGAACACCGATTCCTGACCGCCGACCCGGCCGCATCCCCGCAGAACGGCAAAGGGGACGATCCTCCCCTTCGGATCATCCCCTTCCGTTCATCCATCATTCACGCACTTCCGCACTTCCCTACGGCGCCACACCTTCCCGCTCGCGCGCCTCGGCCGCGGCTTCGAGCGCCGTGGGAACCTGGTAGTACGGCTGGCCCATCTCCACCGCCAGGGCGTGCAGGCTGTCGGCCAGCAGGTTGTAGCGGGTGACGGCCACGTGCTGGCGGTCGTGCAGCGCCTCCAGCTGGCGCAGGATGGCGTTGCGGCTCACCACGTTCAGGTTGTACCGCTCGAGCTTGGCGCCGTACTCGGCGTACGCTTCGGGGGTCATGGGCCCGCGCCGCGCCTGGCGGTGGAACCGCTGCACCACGCGCAGCTCGCGCTCCAGCCGCTCGTCCTCGGCGGCGATCACCAGGCGCAGGCTGTCGGCCTCGACGCGCGCGTCCACCAGCTCCGCCCCCGTGGACACCAGCCGCGTGCGCAGGTCGCGCGCCTGCACCCGCTCTTCGCGGAACGCCACCAGCGCGTACCCCTGCTCCGACAGCTTTACGCCGACGATCACCAGCACCACAAAGAGCAGAAAGCGTCCGGGGGATCTCATGGGTCCTTCTCGCTGCGGGCCGGGTGGCGGGGGCCGGGGACGGCGGCACTGCGGAGTATTGCTATGCCTGTAAGATGCACAAGGTTCCCTCGTTCCCGCAACCGCGCCGTCGGGTACAAACATATGTGCTTGATGGCACTGGACTTGCACCTTCATCGGGCTCCAGAAGGCGCGCAGAAGATCGCCGCCGCAGCCGGAAAAATGCAGCAGGAGGACCACCGTCATGCAGAGCATCAGAAAGCGCCCCCCGCCCCCGTGGCAGCGCAGCACCCAGGCGCCGCAGCACCCGGTGGGGCCCGCACGCAGGCGCTTTCCGCACGCTGCAGAGGGGGCGGAGCCGCCCGCGCGCTACCAGCGCGCCTTCGACGGCGCCGGTGACCGCCAGATCCACGGCCGCGAAAGCGACCGCCGGGTAGACGCCGGCGTGCAGATGCGCCGCCGCGCGCCCAGCGCCATGGACCGCATGCGCCGCAGCCCCATGCGCCACGGGGTGATGGGGCTGGCCGTGGTGGGCGCGGCCACGCCGCTGGCCATCGCGCGCAGCAACCAGATGCGCAACGACCCGGCGCACGAGCGCCAGGTTTCGCTGCTTCCGGAGATCAACCCGCTGGCCGCGGGGCAGATCACCGAGAACGCCGTGGGGCAGGCGTGGCGCGACGCCAACGTGGCGATCGAAGAGGACAAGACCTCCGAAAAGGAGGCTGTCATCAAGCGCAACATCGAGCGCTACAAGGAGTACACCATCCCGCGCGACCTGGCCGAGAACATCTACGACATCGCGCTGGAGACCGACATCGACCCCGACATGGCGTTCGGGCTGGTGCGCACCGAGAGCGCGTTCAAGACCAGCGCGACCAGCCACGTGGGCGCCATCGGCCTCACGCAGCTCATGCCGGCCACGGCGCGCTGGCTCAAGCCCGACGTGACGGTGCGCGACCTGCGCGAGCCGGAGACGAACCTGCGCATCGGGTTCAAGTACCTTGCCGAGCTCATCGACAAGTACGACGGCGACAAGGAGCTCGCGCTGCTGGCCTACAACCGCGGGCCGGGCACGGTTGACCGGGTGCTCAAGCGCGGCGGCAACCCCGACAACGGGTACCCCGACATGGTTCTGCGCGACGCCACCCCCGACGCCACTCCGGGGCACTGACGGCGGCGGTGTCAGCGCGGCAGCCGGCCCTCCTGGAGATCGCTCCGGGAGGGCCGGCTTCGTTGTGTACGCTGGGGAAAAAGGGCTGAACTGCGGATTTGGGCGTGTCCCTCCGCTGCGCTCCGGGCCGGGCTGCGCGCGCCGTAGGCAACGATACGACTGTTGCCAACGGCGCCGAGCCCCCGGTGCTCACCGGCTCTGGACGCGTTTCCGCGGCGCCCGTGCATGCGCGCCGGTTTCTCGGCCCTGCGGGCGCGCATCCCTCACGCGAGGTGCCCCTCCCCCGGCCCCTCCCCGCTCGTTCCTCGCGGAGAGGGGAGAATTCGATCGCGTTCCGGAAGGTGCGTCGCACCTCCCTCCCCCACGCAGTTTGCCGCAGTTTGTGGGGGAGGGCCGGGGAGGGGGGCGCTCGCCCTCGCGCCCCACTGTCCGAAGCACTCCATCATCTGCCTAACCCAACCTCCCCCAGGTTTTTTTGGGGGAGGTGCGAGCCTGAGCGAGCGGAGGGGGCGGACTCGGACCGAGCCTGGGCGAGCGGGTGAGGGCCCCTACATCCCGTCGCGCACCAGAAAGATCCACTCCCAGCCATCCGACCCGCGCCGGAAGCCGGCGCGCACGTCCTGGTAGCCCAGCTGTGCCGCGTACTCCGGCGGCGCGGCCCAGATGGGGGTGCCGGGGACCGTGGCCACGCCGCGGTCCAGGATGAACGGCAGGCGGTCCACCGTGCGGTATCCCTCGCGCTCCCACGCGGCCAGCGTCTCCAGCTGCCCCATCTCCAGCGGCCCCAGCGTGTGCACGAACTCCGGCGACATCGCCCGCCGCAGCGTCTGCACGTCCTGCCGCGACGCGGCGTCGCGCACCGCCAGCACGAACTCGGCGAGATCCCCCTTGCGCACCTGGCCCGGCGGGCGGACGTGGTGCACCACGCTCTCCCGCCCGATCCACCCCTCCGGCGCGCCGGGGCAGTGGACGCAGCGCACCAGAAGGTCCGTCGTATCCGCCCGCAGCACCTCCAGCCGCATGAAGATGTACGGCAGCCGCACGCCGCTGGTCTCGCCGCGCAGCAGCGCGTTGGCGTCGCGCGTCCACACGCTCTGGTTCGCCACGATCGGCGGCGGGGGCGGCGGAAGCGTGTCGATCACGGCCGGCGGCGGCGGAATGACCACCGGTGCCACGCCCACGGGCCGGCGGGGGCGGCCACCGCAGGCGGCCAGGAGCACAAGAAGGATCAGGACGGCGAGGCGTCGCATCGGGTCGATGTGGGTGGGGGGATCGGTCCGGGCCGCGTCGTCGGTTTCCCGCGGCCGGCACCGCACGTAAATTCCGGGCCGCCGCGCCGCGCGCAACCCCTTACCGTGCAATCGATGCCGTCCGACCGCTCCGCCGCCCCCCTCGCGCTCGTCTGCTCGGTGCCGCTGGAGTGCGAGCGGCTGCGCGCGGCGCTGCAGGACGCGGCGGAGGTGCGGATCGGCCGCAAGCCGGCGTGGGCGGGGCGGCTGGACGGCGCCGACGTGATCCTGCTCCCCGGCGGGATGGGCAAGACCAACGCCGCGCACGCGCTCACCGCCCTGCTGGAGACGCGGCCGGTGCGCGGCGTGATCGGCTTCGGGATCGGCGGCGCGTATCCGGGCTCCGGCCTCTCCGTCGGCTCCCTCGCCCTCGCCACCGCCGCCGTC
>DASQBH010000672.1:0-3572 GCA_035635315.1 Longimicrobium sp. | reverse complement strand
CCCTGCTCCAGCCGCGCGATGATGGCGCGGGTGCCGCCGTGGCGCACGAAGTCGGCCGCGGCCTCCACCTTGGGCGCCATGCTGCCGGTGCCCAGCTCGCCGGACCGCAGCAGCTCGTCGGCCTCCGCCAGCGTCAGGCGCTCGATGGCGCGCTGCGTGGGCTTGCCGAAGTCCGTGTAGACGCGGTCCACGTCCGTCAGGATCACCAGCACGTCGGCGCCGATGTCGCGGCCCAGGATGGCGGCGGCGCGGTCCTTGTCGATCACCGCGTCGATCCCCTCCAGCCCCCACCGCTCGTGCTCGTACACGGGGCACCCGCCGCCGCCCGCGGCCACGACCAGGTGGCCTTCGCGGACCAGGGAGCGGATCATCGCGCGCTCCACGATGTGCGTAGGGCGCGGGCTGGGGACCACGCGCCGCCAGCCGCCCTTGGTCTCCGCCACCTCGCCGCCCAGCTCCGCCGCCAGGGAGCGCGCCGTCTCCTCGTCCATCGTGCTGCCGATCGGCTTGGTGGGCCGCCGCAGCTCGGGGTCGTCGGGGTCCACCAGCACCTGGGTGACCATGGTCACCACCTGCCGCTTCACCCCGCCCTTGCGCAGCGCGTTCTGCAGCGATTGCTGGATCATGTAGCCGATCCACCCCTCGGTCGCCGCCACCAGCACGCCCAGGGGAAGCGGAGGCACGATGTGGCGCGCGTGCTCGTTGCGGATGAGCGCGTTGCCCACCTGCGGCCCGTTGCCGTGCACGATGGCGATCTGCCACCCCTCGCGCGCCAGCTCCACCACCGCGCCCAGCGACTCCCGCGTATGCTTGAACTGCTGGGTGATGGTCCCCTCTTCACCCGGCTGCGCCAGGGCGTTGCCCCCCAGCGCGATCACTACGGTCTTGCTCTGCACAAACCCTCGGTTGCGGGCGACATTCTACGCGGGCCGCACAGGGGCGGCAAGCGCGTTCTGGATCAACGACTTCGGCGGACGGATCGAGGCTCGCCGACCGGGACGGGGCTGCGCCCGCGGGGTGCCCCTCCCCCGGCCCCTCCCCGTTCGTTCCTCACGGAGAGGGGAGAACTTCGATCGCGCTGCGACGGGCTCCCAGGTCCGCCCCTCCGGGCTCGTAGACCTCGCCCACCTCCCCCAAAAAGGGGCCCTCACCCGCTCGCTCAGGCTCGCACCCTCTCCCGCAAGCGGGAGAGGGTATAAACTTCGGCCGCGCTGCGACGGGCTTTTTGCCGTTCTCCCTCCCCCGCGCAGTTTGCGGGGGAGGGCCGGGGAGGGGGGGCGGCTCACCATCCCGCTCCAAACCGTCCGGGGCACCAACCTCCCCCAGCAGTTTTGGGGGAGGTGCGAGCCTGAGCGAGCGGAGGGGGCGGACTCCGAACCTCGCCGAAGCGCCGCGTCCCCGCACTTCCGCACCCACGCACTTCCGCACTTCCCTCCTTAGTGCCCCACGCTGGCCGCGCCGATCCCCTCCCCCGCCAGCCACCCCTCCATCAGCCCGCGGATCTCCGCCAGCCGCTCCGCCGTGCGCGCCTCGTAGCGGGCCACCAGCACGGGCTCGGTGTTCGACGCGCGGATCAGCCCCCAGCCGTCGCCAAAGAGCACGCGCGCGCCGTCCACGTCGACCACCTCGTGGTCCTTGCTGAAGTGCTCGATGGCGCGGCTCACGATGGGGAACTTGGTTTCCTCCGTCGCGGGGTAGCGCAGCTCGGCGGTGGAGACGAACTGCGGGAACTCCGCCAGCCACTGCGAAAGCGGCCGCCCGCTGCGGGCCACGATGTCGATGAGCAGCATGGCGCCGTACAGCGCGTCGTCGAACCCGTAGTAGTTGTCCCCGAACATGATGTGGCCGCTCAGTTCGCCGGCGAGGAGCGCGTGCTCCTCCTTCATCCGCTCCTTGATGAGCGAGTGGCCCGTGGCGTTCATGATCGGCACGCCGCCGTTGGCTTCGAGCACGTCCGTAAGCTGCTGCGAGCACTTTACGTCCAGCACCACCTTCTGCCCCGGCCCGTGCTTCTGGATCAGGTCCAGCCCGTACAGCAGCAGCAGCGTGTCGCCGCGCACGATGCCGCCCTGGTCGTCGATGGCGCCGATGCGGTCCGCGTCGCCGTCGAACGCCACGCCCAGGTCCGCGCCGATCTCCTTTACCTTGGCGATGATGTCCACCAGGTTCTTGTCGACCACCGGGTCCGGGTGGTGGTTGGGAAAGGTGCCGTCGGACTCGCAGAAGATCGGCGTCACCTCCACGTTGGGCCCCAGCGCGCGGATCAGGTCCACTGCCACGATCGATCCGGTGCCGTTGCCGCAGTCCACGACGACCTTGATCGGCCGGCCGATGTCGAACTTGCCGGCGAGCACCTTGATGTAGGTCTCCAGCACCTCGCGGTTCTCGACGCTCCCCTCGCCGCTCTCGAAGTCCTCCTCCTGCATCATCCGGCGGATCTCCTGGATGGAGTCGCCAAAGATGGAGCGGCCGCCCAGCGTCATCTTGAACCCGTTGTACTGCGGCGGGTTGTGCGACCCCGTCACCTGCAGCCCGCCGTCCAGCTTGTAGTGCGCCACGGCGAAGCTGTGCGCCGGCGTGGGGACGAGCCCGACGTCGACGACGCGCGCGCCCGCGGCCACCATCCCGCGGCGCACGCCGTCGGCCAGCTCGTCGCTGGTGAGGCGGTTGTCGCGCCCCAGCGCCAGCACGGGCGCGTCCTTCTTGAGGCGGCGGCGCGCCAGCGAGGCGTAGGCGCGGCCGATCCCCTCGGCGACCTCGGCCGTTACGTCGGGGCCCACCACGCCGCGGATGTCGTACTGCCGGAAGATGTGCGGATTCAGCATCAGCTCGCTCGCGCCAGGTCGGTCGTCGGTTGACAGAAAAGAACGGGGCGCCCTCCGCACCGCGCGGAAGGCGCCCGGGCCCTGCTACAATTAGCGGTCCAGCAGAACCGCGATCGCCTCGATCTCCACCGCCACGTCGCGCGGCAGCCGCGCCACCTGCACCGTGCTGCGGGCCGGCTTGTGGTCGCCAAAGTGGCGGGCGTACACCTCGTTCATCCCCGCGAAGTCGTTCATGTCGCGCAGGAACACCGTCGTCTTGACCACGGTGGACATGTCGGCGCCCGCCTGTCGCAGGATGGCGGCCACGTTCTTCATCACCTGCTCCGTCTGGACGCCGATGTCGCCCTCCACCAGCTGCATGGTGGCGGGGTCGAACGGCACCTGGCCGGCGGTAAAGACGAAGCCGTTGGCCACGATGGCCTGGCTGTAGGGGCCGATGGCGGCGGGGGCGTTGTCGGTGTGCACGGTCTGCATGGTCGGTCTCACCTGGCGAAAAGTGCAGGACGTCGTCGTGGCCAGCGGGATCACGGCGGCCGTCACGATGGCGGCGATGGTGGTGCGCTTCATCGCGGTGTTCCTGGTTGTGGATGCCCGGGGCTCGTCGACGGACATCGAACTGCGCCCGACGCCGCCCCCCATCCCCGGCCCTTCCCCCATAAACTGCATGGGGGAAGGGAGAATTCGATCCCGTCGCGAAAGCCTCCGAGGCGCACCTCCATCTCCCAAAGAACCCTCGCGCGAGCCCAT
>DASQBH010000671.1:0-2010 GCA_035635315.1 Longimicrobium sp. | reverse complement strand
CGTGCTGGGAGCGATCGACGAGGTGGGGTGACGCGATCGGTTCGGTGGATGATGCGACGCAGGGCAGCGGAAGCACGTCTTCCGCTGCCCTGCCGCTTTTCATCCGCCGACGGCTACTCCAGCGAGAAGATGGCGAAGCGGGCGCCCTGCGGATCCAGGCAGTGGGCCGACCGTCCGCCGCCGGGCACCGGCATCGGCCCCGCCAGCAGCGTGCCGCCGTGCTCGCGGATGCGGGCCAGCGCGGCATCCATCGCATCCACGTTCACGTAGAAGAGCCAGTGCGGCGGCTTGCCCTCCTCCGCCGCCGCGTTGAACATCCCGCCCATCTGCGCGTCTTCCGCGTCGCTGGGATGACGGAAGATGCGGTAGGTGCCCGACGCGCCCATGTCGAACGTGGTCGCCTCCGTCCACCCGAACAGGTCGCGGTAGAAGGGCCAGACGCCGTCGTGGTCCGTCGTGTGGAGCTCGCGCCAGCCGACGGCGCCCACCTGCGTCCACTCCGGCACCGTCGCTGCCTCGTTGGGGGCGAACAGCGAGAGCGAGGCGCCCTGCGGATCGGCGATGATGGCGAAGCGGCCTACGCCGGGGATGTCGGCGGGGGGCGACTGGATGCGGCCGCCCAGCGCCTCGGCCCGCCGGGCGGCGGCGTCCACGTCGTCGACGGCCACGTGCGCCATCCAGTGCGGCGGCACCGGAGGATACTCCATCACCCCGCCCACCCGCGTCTCGCCCGCGAGCCACACCGCGTAGCCCCTGGAATCGTCGCCGAACGGCTGCACCGTCCAGCCCACGGCCGCGGTGTAGAACGCCTTTGCCGCCTCCGCGTCCGTGGTCAGCAGGTCGTACCAGACGAAGCGCCCGCTCGCCGCCGGCTCCGGGGCTTCCGTCGACGCGGGGGACGAGGACGCGCCGTCGGACGGGAAGAGCGTCTGCAGGTTGTCGAGCGCGCTGGACCACCCCTCGCGGTGCCCGTCGCGGCTTTCGGGGGACGGAAAGCCGGCCTGCGTGAGGACGAGGCGCGTGCCGTCGGCTTCGGGCTTCAACTCCACGGTCAGCACCGTCTCCGGGCTGCTGCCGCCCTCGCCCTTCCAGGCGTGGGTGTACGCCAGCCGCTCCGGCGGCGCGACCTCGCGGTAGGTGCCGAACGCCTCGTGGCGGGTGCCGTCGGGCTCCGCCATCACCACCCGCCAGCCGCCGCCCACCCGCAGGTCCGTATCGCCGTCCTCAATGGTCAGCCCCGCCGGGGCCGACCAGCGCCGCAGCAGCTCCGGCTGCGTCCACGCGGCGAACACGCGGTCGCGCGCGGCGGGAATCTTTCGTTCCAGCACAAGCTCGTTCATGGTGTCATCCCCCGTGTTGAACCCTGTGCCGGCCTGAGCCCCTCCAGGTAGCCGCACACCGCCTCGCACGCCTGCAGCATGAGCCCGGCGTCGCGCGAGCTCTTGCCGGTGCCCCAGATCCCCATCTGCGACGCTACCAGCAGCGCCGCCGCCCCCTCCGGCGACGCTTCGCCGCGGACGGCGCCCGTCTGCATCCCCTCCCGCAGCGCCGCGGCGAACGTGGTGCGCCACCGGTCGTACAGCGTGTCGATGCGGCCGCGGAACCCCTCGTCCAGCGGCGACATCTCCTGCGCCAGGTTGTTCAGCGGGCAGCCCTGGACAAAGTGGCCGCTTTCGACGTCCTCCCCCACGTACCGGCGAAACGCATCCTGCATCACGGAGAGCGGATCCGCCGCGCCCTGCAGCCCGCCCAGCCAGCGCCGCATCAGCAGCGGCTCGATCACCTCGTCCACCACGGCGTAGCCCAGCTCCTGCTTGCCCGCGAAGTGGTGAAAGAGGGCGCCCTTGGTGACGCCCGCCGTCTGGACGATGCGGTTCAGGCTGCCGCCCTGGAACCCGTGCCGGTAGAACTCGGCGAACGCGGCGTCCAGGACCTTCTGCCGGGTGACGTCCGGCTGCCGGAGGCGGTTGATGCTGCTCATGCAGATATGATACCGACCGGACGGTATGT
>DASQBH010000670.1:0-3376 GCA_035635315.1 Longimicrobium sp. | reverse complement strand
CCTGCGCGGGAGTGGCCGGGCTCAATGCGCCTCCTCGTCCAGCACGGAGAGCAGCGCGTCGGCCGCCTCGCGGGCGCGCTCGGCGCGGGCGCGGCGGGGGGCGTCGCCGGCGTCGTCCAGGCGCAGGTACGTGTCCCAGGCCTCGCGGGCGCGGTGCAGGTCACCCGTGTGCGCGGCGGCGATCCCCATCTGGTAGTGCACGGGTGCGTCCAGCGGGTCCAGCGCGCTGGCGCGGCCCAGCGCGATCAGCGCCTCGCCCCAGCGCCCCAGCCGGCGGTGCGCCGTGGCCAGGAGCGTGTAGACCTCCGGCCGGTCCGGGTGCGCCCGCGCCAGGTCGTCCAGTATGCGCCGCGCCCGGTCCGACGCGCCGTCGGCCAGCGCCAGCTGCGCCTCGCCCAGGGCGTCGCGCAGGGGGCGCTCCATCGCCACGGGCGAGGCGGGTTCCGGCGCGTCCTCGCGGATGTCCACCACGCCGGTGGACGCCAGGCCGAAGACGATCTTGGCGATGTCGAAGTCGCTGCGCCCCAGCGCACTGGCGATGGCCTTGAGCGGGCGCGTGCCGTCGATCTCCGCCAGCACCTCCCACTCGGTGGGATGAAGATCGAGCGTGGGCCCGTCCGGCGAGTCGCCCACCAGGACCGGGATCACCCCCATGTGGGGGACCTTGGTCTCCAGCGTGGACCACTCGTCCACCCGGCGCGCGGCCTCCATCAGCAGCGACTCGGTGCTCACCCGCACCGCCACGTTGCCGTTGGCGGCGACGGAGCCTTCCTCGAAGCGGAAGTAGCCGTCCTTCCACTGGATGAGCTCGAAGACGATCTCCTGGATCTGAAAGCGCAGCTGCCGGCGGACGTCGTCCTCCGTGACGATCCCCTGCTCCACCAGCACCGTCCCCAGCGCGCGGCCGGGGGCGATCTGCTGCGCGCGCCGCGCCGTCTGGATCTGCGCCTCGGTCACCTTGCCGGCGCGCAGCAGCAGGTGCCCCAGCCGGTCGTGCACCTGCGACAGCTCGGCGCCAACGACGGCGCCGCGGTCAAAGCGCACCAGCGCCGGACGGTGCCGGCCGCCCTCGGGGGCGATGCTGAGCGTCCCCGTCTTGCGGCTCAGGTCCAGCAGCTGGAACACGTCCGTCAGCGCCAGCTCGCGCAGCGGCCCTTCGATCGCCATCCGTCAGACCCCCACGCCGGCCTCGGTGTGGAACACGCGCGCCATGTCCAGCGCCATCGCCAGGTTCTGCCGCGCCGGCTCGGCGTACGGCCCGTGCGGGTCCGCGTCCACCGCCGCGCGCCAGTGCTCGATCGCCTGCCGGAAGCGCCGCTCGGACGACGCGACGACACCCAGGTGAAAGTGCGCGTCCGCCCGGTCCGGGTCGAAGCGCAGCACCCGCGTGAACGCCCGCTGCGCATCCTCCCGCCGCCCGTCGTCGTTCAGCGCCTGCCCCAGCAGGACCAGCGCCTCGAAGTGGTACGGATCGCCCGCCAGCAGGTCCACCAGCGCGTCCACCGCCTCGCCCGGCTTGCCGGAGCGCCGCAGCGCCGTGGCCAGGAGGTACGCGGCTTCCGAGTACGTCGGCAGCACGTCCAGGGCGGCGCGGCACTCCGCGATCGCCTCGTCCACGCGGCCGGCGGAGATGAGCAGGCGCCCCAGCTCCACGCGCGCGGCGACGAAGTCGGGGTCCAGCTGCACGGCGCGGCGCAGCGCCTTTTCCGCATCCTCCTGGCGGCCGGCGGCCAGCGCGGCGCGGCCCAGGTGGCGCAGCAGGCCGGGGTCGCGCGGGGCAAGCTCGCAGGCGCGGGAAAGAACGCGGACGGCGCCCTCGGCCTCGCCCTGCAGCAGCAGCACCTCGCCCAGCACCTGCAGGTTCTCGCCGTGGTCGGGCTCGTGCGCGTGCACCGCCTCGGCGGCCTCGCGGGCGTCGTCCAGGCGGTGCAGGCGCAGCAGGGCGCGGGCGCGGCCGGCCAGGGCGCGCGCGTGCTCGGAGGTCCACGCCTGCCCCTCCAGCCGCGCGTACGCCGCGTCGAACCGCTCCAGCGCCTCGCCCTCCAGCCCCTGGCGCAGGAAGATCTGCGCGGTGAGCAGCGCCGCTTCCACGGGATTCGCCCCGGCGACGGCCACGCGGCGGATCTCCGCCAGGGCACGGTCCAGGAGCCCCTTGGACAGGTAGTCTTCCACCAGCGCGAACGCGTCCGCCGCCGGCTCGGGCGCCTCGTCCTTCTTCGGCTGCAGCTCGGCGAAGATGGAATCGAGCGCACCTTCCTCGAAGCTGAAGCTCTCGACCCCGCGGTCCTCGCCGCTGATGCGCTCCGCCGCGTCCAGCTCCGGCGCCAGCACCTCGGCGTACTCGAACTGCAGGTCGATGGCCAGCTTGTAGCGCGGCGTGGTGTAGTACGGGTTGAGCTCCAGGGCCCGCTTCGTCTCCCGCAGGGCGCCCTCGAAGTCGCCCAGGTTGGAGAGGACGAAGGAGAGGTTGTAGCGCGCCTCCGCGTGGTCCGGGTCCGATTCCACCGCGCGGACGAAGGCGTTGCGCGCCTCCTCGTAGTGCCGCGTCTCCATGAGCACGGCGCCGATGCCGTTCCACGCCCCCGCCGTCTCCGGGTTCGCGCGCAGGGCCGCGCGGTAGGCGTCCAGGGCGGCGCCGTGGCGGCCCCGGCGCAGGTACATGAGGCCGCGGTTGCACCACGCGTCCGTGAACCCCGGCCGCAGCCGCACGGCCTCCGTGAACGACGCGTCCGCGCCCTCCGGGTCCGCGCGGTGCAGGCGGACCACGCCCAGGTTGTTCCAGGCGAGCGGATACGCGGGGTCCATCTCCAGCGCGCGCCGGTAGCTGGTCTCCGCGTCGTTGATGGAGCCCGTCTGGTGCAGGCAGACGCCGCGCTCGTTCCACAGCTTGGGGCTGCGCTCGTCCTCCGCCAGCAGCCGGTCGTACAGGTCCAGCGCCTGGCCGGCCTTGCCCTGGAGCAGGTAGACCTCCGCCATGGACTGGCGGGTGAGCGCCGGCTCCTCCCCCGCCTCCAGCGCGCGGTTGAACTCGCGCAGGGCCTCCTCGTACAGGCCCTTCTGCCGGAAGGCGATGCCCAGGTTGTAGTGCGCCAGAACCTCGCCGGCGGCGACCTCGGGGCGGCGCACGCGGCCGCCCACCAGCTCCTGGTACCGGGCCGACGAGTAGCGGTCCAGCGACAGGTTGGTCTGCGCCTTGGCGTAGTTGGGGTTCAGCACGGTGGCCCGGCGGCTGCTGGCGCCGGCGCGCCACCTCGCTGAACCCGCAGTACGCCAAGGCCCAGGCCAACCTGTCGCTGGATCGCTACAGCACCGCCCGCTACCAGGAGATGGTGGGCGGCCGCGTGCAGCGGCCCCAGGTGGCGACCGGCGAGGCGCT
>DASQBH010000669.1:0-5999 GCA_035635315.1 Longimicrobium sp. | reverse complement strand
AAAGCACTCACGCAGAGAAGCAGAGAGGCAGAGGAACAGGGAAAAACGGTTCCTCTGCTCCTCTGCCTCTCCGCTGCTCTGCGTGAGTGCTTTTACCGGTGCCGGGATGAAGCGAAAAGCCGGCTACTCCTCGTCCTCGCCCAGGAACATGCGGCGGTAGCTGTCGTAGCGCTGAAAGTCGATCTCGCCCGCGGTGGCCGCGGCGTGGACGGCGCAGCCGGGCTCGTGGGTGTGCGTGCAGGTGGGGTAGCGGCAGCCGCCCAGCAGCGGCTCGAACTCGGGAAAGTAGAACTGCAGCTGGTCGTGCTCCACCTGCCACAGCCCCAGCTCGCGCAGCCCGGGCGTATCCGCCACCCACCCGCCGCACTCCAGCGGAATGAGCTGCGCCGTGACCGTGGTGTGGCGCCCCTTGTTCACCGCCTCGCTGATCGCGGCAACGCGCAGGCCTAGGCCCGGCTGCACCGCGTTCAGCAGGCTGCTCTTGCCCACCCCCGACGGCCCCATCAGCGCCGAAAGCCGGCCGCAGAGCGCCTCGCGCACCGCATCCACCCCCACGTCCTGCTTGGCGGAGGTGTAGAGGATGGGGTACCCGGCGCGCTCGTACGCCGCAAAGGTGGCGCGGGCGGCGTCCATCCCCGACCGGTCCGTCTTGTTGACGATGATGAGCGGCGCGATGTCGCTGTCCGCCGCGATGACCAGAAAGCGGTCCAGCATGCGCAGGTGCGGGTCCGGGTGCGCCGCCGCGAAGACGATGAGCACCTGGTCCACGTTGGCCACGATGGCCTTGGGGCGCGGCGCCTTGCCGGGCGCGCGGCGGGCCAGCACCGTCGTGCGCTCGTGCACGTTGACGATGGCCCACACCGTCTCTTCGCCGGCGCGCTCCTCGTCCACGTCCACGCGGTCGCCCACGACGACCTTGGCGCCCGTGCGCTCGTCGCGCTTGATGCGGCCGCGCAGCACGGCCTCCACCACGCCCTCCGGCGTCTGCACCTCGTACACGCCGCCCAGCCCCTGGAGCACCGTCCCGCTCAGCATGGATCCGTCAGATCAAAGAAAGGGTGATGATGCCGGAAAACACGACGGCACCCCTCCGCGTGGAGAGGTGCCGTCCGTGCCGAACAACGAGCCGTAGCGTGCATCAGGCCGCAAAGGAGGCCAGCGCATCGCCCATCTCGCCCTCGCGCAGCCGCTTGAGCGCGCGGTCGCGCAGCTGGCGAATGCGCTCGCGCGTAACGCCCAGGATGTCGCCGATCTCCTCCAGCGTGTGCTCGCGGCCGCCTTCGAGGCCAAAGTACAGCTTGAGGACCTTGGCGTCGCGCGGCTGCAGCGTGCCCAGCGCCTTGTCGATGCGCTCGGACAGCAGCCGCTCCTCGACCTCCTCTTCCGTCTCGATGGCGCTGTCGGCCACGAAGCGGTCCATCAGCTGGCTGTCGTCGCTGTCGCCGATGGGCGCGTCCAGGCGGATCTCCGCCGCGTTCAGCGTCTGCAGGCTCTCCACGATGTCCACCGCCAGACCGGTGGCCTCGCTCAGCTCCTGCGGGCTGGGGTCGCGCCGCAGCTCCTGCTTGAGCCGCTCGCGCTCGCGGAAGATCTTGGCCAGGTCGCTGGCCCGGTTAAGCGGCACGCGCACGCTGCGCCCCTGGTTGGCCAGGGCGCTCAGGATGGCCTGCCGGATCCACCAGACGGCGTAGGAGATGAACTTTACCCCCTGGTCCGGATCAAACTTACGGGCGGCCGTCACCAGCCCCACGTTGCCTTCCTGGATGAGGTCGGCCAGGGAGACGCCGCGGTTCTGGTACTTCTTGGCGACGGAGATCACGAAGCGCAGGTTGGCCCGCACCAGCTCGGCCACGGCCACCTCGTCCCCCGCCTGCGCGCGCTTGCCCAGCTCGATCTCCTGCGGGCCGGTCAGCAGCGAGTGGGTGCTGACCTCCTTGAGGTACTGGTCAAGGCTGGACTGGTCTTCGGCCGCCACGGCGAAGCCGGCGTCCAGGCTGGGCGCCGTCCGCTTGCGCTTGCGAGTTCCCTTTCGCGCCGCTGTTGCCATGTCCCTGTCTTTCGTGCTCATCACCGTCATTCCTGGGGCGCCGCGTAACCGGCGCGAATCGTCGCGATTCTGCAAAAGGTCTGCCGGGGGGAAACAAAGCCGCCCGGCGCTCTTAAGGCGTCGGGCGGCGGCGGGTGCGCGTGCACGGTGTGCTACGCGCGGCCTGTGCCGCCCCTCTCGCCGCGTGCCGCCCGCATGGGCACGCAAAGCCGCACCCGGATGCTTCCGGGCTGCTCTACGGTGCCTTGGTGCAGGGCGAACGTCATCTCGGTAAAACCAGCCGGTACGTTGATGGGTGGCCGCCCACGGGGGCGGAACAAGGGGGCACAAGGTACGTTGCGGGTGCGCGGTCGTCAACGGTCTCGTTGCACACCTTCAGCGGCCCGCGCGCAAGGCGGGCTCTGCTTCGTACGCACGGGCGCGCGCAAGGTTCCAAGCGTTCCCTGGTGCTCCTCCTCCGGCTCCTCGCGACGAACAAAAGAGCACGCGGAGAGCGGGAAAATCGCCGACGGCAAAGATCCGCCTGTGTCCGCGGGGTGCCCCTCCCCCGGCCCCTCCCCGCTCGTTCCTCGCGGAGAGGGGAGAACTTCGGTGGCTCGACGACCGGCATCGCGCCAGGGGCACGCCCCCTCCCGCTCGTCACCTCGCGACCTCCCCCAACCCCTGGGGGAGGTGCGCCGGGCGTCAGCTGTCAGTGCGCCTCGTCCGCGCCGCCCTGGAAGCCGTAGTCGGCGCCGCGCAGGGCGTACTCCGACTCGCGCGAGTCGTCGGCGTAGCCGCGCTGCGCGTAGTCGTCGCTCCGCATCTCCAGCTCCCCCGGCGGCGGGGCGAAGCGGTCCGGATCCGGGCCGCGCTGCGCCCAGGCGTCCATCGGGATCTCCGGCTGCGTGCGGCTGCGGCGGCGCACGCCGACGGCCATCAGCGCGCTCAGGGCCCCCACGGCGGCCAGCCCCAGGAGGGTGCCGGAGGGATTGAGCGCGGCGCGGGTGTACGCGCTGGTGCGCATCACGTACCCCTCGTAGTCGCCGTGCAGGCGGCCGTTCTCCAGCGGCGGCTGGTACAGCGTGTCGCGGCGGCCGGGGAGCGCGGGCTCGTCCTTCTTCTGCTGCCCGTCGAACAGGCTGCGCTCCATGAACCGGTCCGTCAGCCGCGGCGCCAGGATCCCCATCATCGCGTTCATCCGCCCGCCGCCGCCCACGGTCACCGAGCGCCGCGGGTGTTCCGCACAATACAGAACGGCGCGGGCCACTGTTTCAGGACGGTACACCGGCGGCGGAAAGTCCGGCTCCTGCTCCATCAGGTTGCGCGCGTGACGGGTGAACGGGGTGTGGATGGAGCCCGGCTTGACCAGCGTCACCACCACGGGCGCGTCCTCGTGCTCCAGCTCCATCCGCAGCGCGTCGGTGAACGCCTTTACCGCGTGCTTGCTGGCGCTGTAGTGCCCCTGCAGCGGAATGGCGCGATCGCTGACGATGCTGCCGATGTTGATGAGCGCGCCGCCGCTCTGCCGCAGGTACGGAAGCGCGGCCAGGGACCCGTTTACGGTGCCCCAGTAGTTGGTGTCGAACAGGCGCCGCGCGTCTTCGGCCGGCACGTCCGTGATGCAGCCGTAGATGGAGACGCCGGCGTTGTTCACCCAGGTGTCGAACCCGCCGAACTCGCGCAGCGCCGTCTCCACGATCCCGCGCACGTCGGCGGGGTTCGCCACGTCCGCCACGGCGCACACGGCCTCGCCGCCCTCCGCCCGGATCTCGGCGACGATCTGCCGCAGCGCCTGCTCGTCGCGCGCGGCCAGCACCACCCGGGCGCCGCGGCGTGCGGCGGCGCGCGCGGTGGCCAGCCCGATGCCGCTGGAGGCGCCGGTGACCACCATCACCTGCTCCCGTACCGGCTTCAGCGTGATCTGCATACCCATGTCTCCCATGCACTTGGACGCTTCTGTCGGAGGGCGGTGGAGCGGATGCAAGCGATGGGCCGGGGGAGGGTGATGGGGTGAACGGGTGAAGGGGTGAGCGGGTGAGGCTTATGGCAGGAGGGGGTGGATGTGCAGATCAGAATCCTTGCGTAACCGCGAGACAAACGTCTTTTTTGGAAATTGTCGCTCAATGAACGTCCTCCTCCACAATTCGGCCCCGAACAGGCAGGTTACGAATGTCCGATGATTTCGAGGTCTCCGGTCAGAACGATGCCGCACCGTTCACGCTCAAGGTGCACCGCGGCGAGGGGATGGTGCTGCTGGGGATGAACTGGAAGAATGGCAGTCCACCACAGGATTTCGTCGGTTTCGCGATCGAGTACCAGGCGCCCGGCGACGCGCAGGTGACGGCGGTCGAGAACCGCCTCTCGTTCGCCGCCGCGGACGGATCGGCCAACCCCGGCAGCCTCTCCACGCGCGAGGCCCCCATCCAGGGGTTCCGGTGGGTGCACTTTCCCCCCGACACCGACGTGGCCGGCCAGCTGCTCTATCGCGTCACCCCCGTATTCATGGACGCGCAGAACCAGCTGAGCTACGGCGAGCCCCAGGAGGCGACGGTCGACCTGGGGAGCGAGACCTATCCCGGCGAGCTGAACGTGGCGTTCACGCGGGGATTCGTGGCGTCACAGGCGTTCGTGGACCGCTACGAAGCCAACGGTGACATCTCGCTGCTGCTTCCCGCGGACGCGGATGCCGGCCTGGACTTTCAGCCGACGCACCCCGACGCCGCCGAGGCGCTGGCCTGGATGGGGTTCAAGGCGCGGACGGCCATCCTGGGCCTGCTGGACGAGGCGCTGGCCGATCCCGACGCGGAGGTGCGTGTGGTGGCCTACGACTTCAACCTCCCCGACGTCCTTACCCGGCTGGAGAAGCTGGGCAGCCGGGTAAAGGCGATCATCGACGATTCGGGATCGCACCTCAGCCCGAACTCGGCCGAGTCGAAGGCGGCGGCGCGGCTGGCGGCCTCGGCCGGTGCGGACAACGTCAAGCGGCAGCACATGGGCGCGCTGCAGCACAACAAGACCCTCGTGGTAAACGGCCCCAGGGCGCAGGGCGTGGTGTGCGGCTCCACCAACTTCTCGTGGCGCGGCTGGTACGTGCAGAACAACAACGCCATGGTGATGCGCGGCAAAACGGCCGTAGACGCGTTCCAGGCCGCCTTCGACAACTACTGGGCGCACAGCGACGTGTCGGGGTTCGACGCGACCGCCTCGGCCACCTGGCAGGACGCCGGGCTGGCCGGCATCGACGCGCGAGTCACCTTTTCGCCGCACTCGACGGCCAACGCGGCGCTGCCGCACATCGCCGACGACATGATGCAGAACATCACGTCCAGCCTGTTCTACTCGCTCGCGTTCCTGTACCAGACGCACGGACGCATCCTGGACGCCATCAACGCCGCGACCAACAACGCCGACCTGTTCGTCTACGGCATCTCCGACCATCCGGTCAAGGGCATCGTGCTGCTCAAGCCGGACGGCAACGAGGCGCCTGTGAGCCCCGCCGCCCTGAGCGGTAACGTGCCGGAGCCGTTCAAGTCCGAGCCCACGGGGGGCAGCGGGGTACGGCTGCACCACAAGTTCGTGGTGATCGACTTCGACAAGCCCACGGCGCGCGTGTACATGGGCTCGCACAACTTTTCCAACCCCGCCGACAACGCCAACGGCGAGAACCTGGTGTGCGTCCGCGACCGCCGCGTGGCCACGTCGTACATGATCGAGGCGGTGCGGATCTGCGACCACTACCGCTTCCGCGACATCAAGCAGACTGCGAAGGAGCTGGTCCTCGCCACGCCCCCGCGCAACCCGGGCGAGCAGCCCTGGTGGGCGCCCCACTTTTCGCAGCCGGAGATGATCCGCGCGCGCGAGCTGTTCTCGTAATACCGAATCCTCAAAAGCAATCACGCGGAGGGCGCGGAGAGCGCGGAGGAACGCGGAGGCGCGGGCAGGTCCTGTGCGCGCCCTCCACCTCTTCACG
>DASQBH010000668.1:0-4297 GCA_035635315.1 Longimicrobium sp. | reverse complement strand
GTTACCCGTGTGCGCTCCCTCAGGATGACACTCCTTTTGGGCAGGTTGGGGAACAGCCCCTCCGGCAATGCACGTCAACATGAGGTTCAGTGAAAAACCGTCGACTGGTCTCGATCGATCTGGGCAGTGCCTACACGAAGGTCGCGGTACGGAGGGACTGGAACGGCGAGTCGGACCTGCTTCGCAACCTGCCCCTCGCCTCGGACGAGGTGGACTTCTGCGTTCCGTCCGTGGTGGCGCGGGTGGAAGGGCGGGGCGGTCCACGGTGGATGATCGGGGCGGCCGCGGGGGCGCAGGCGCCGGGGGCCGGCGTCCGCATCTTTCGCTACTGGAAGGCCCGGCTGTTCGCGACGGGCTCTCCGGCGCAGGTGGCCCGCGACGACATGGGACAGGCCGCGGAGGCGTACGGCAGCGATGACTACGAAGAGGTCGCGGTCCAGTTCTTCCGCGGCCTGCGCGAAAGCCTGGAGCACTCCCCGTACGGCGGCGACGTGGCGGCGAGCGCGGTGCGCGTCTGCGTTCCCAGGATCGACGTGGCGGACATGGACGGGCGCGTGGGGAGCATCCTCCACGCGGCCGGGTGGCGTCCGGCGCACGGGCGGGTCACCGTCTACGAGCCGGAATCCAATGCGTGCGGAATGTTCACACGCGGACGGAACGCCACGTGGTATCCCCCGGCGGCGCCCTTTACGCCCCGGGCGGGCCGCTCCCTGCACCTGATGAAGATGCTGGAGCCGGAAGGCCTGCTCCAGGCGCTGCGGCGGATGTCGGGAAGCTTTGGCGTGCTCGTCATCGACATCGGCGGGTTCACCACGGACTTTGGATACGTGCAGTTCGATACCAGCTTCAGCTCCGACGACTGGCACCGGCCGCAGATCGTCCAGCAGTCGTACGAGCTCGGCGTGCGTGAGCTGGACCAGGCCATCTACGACAGCCTGAACGAAGATGCACAGCGGGAGATCCGGCGCCTCTCCCCCAGCCAGTGGGATGCCCTGAAGGTGGACCTGTACCGCGGCGCGCCGATCACCCTCGCCGACGCGCGCGGCAGATCCCGTACGATCGGGGGTGGGGATGACGCCGGGAGGACCGCGGAGGCGCTCCGGCACTTCGCGGAGCGCGTGATCGCGGTGAGAGACACCTTCTGCCGGGACCACGTGCGCGGTCCCATCAACGCGCAGACGCTCACGGGGGGAGGGTCGATGATCGCGCCCCTGCACGGCGCCGTGGTCCAGGCCCTGGCGACGGATGAGGACGCCCGGGTGTACGACCTGCTGGACGAACGCGAGCCCCGGCAGACCCTGGGCCTCCGCGGCGGCAAGGTCACCGAGGAGGCGGTGGAAGCGCGGGCGCGGCGCAACCAGGAGCTGGTGCGTGGCGGGAGCGCCATCGGCGGAAGCAGCGTGTTCTTTGAGTGATGCACGAACCCGCACAAAGGAGCCCGACATGCTCGAGCAGGGTGAGGTGGCGACGCGGCTTCCGGCCCAGGACCTGGAGCGGGCGAGGGCGTTCTACGCGGAGAAGCTGGGGCTGCAGCCGGTGGAGGAACGGCCCGGCGGCCTTCGCTACCGGTGCGGAAACAGCTGGTTCGTCGTGTTCGCGTCCGCCGGCGCGGCGTCGGGAACGCACACGCAGATGGGGTGGGAGGTCGCGGACCTCGAGGCCACGGTCGCGGAGCTGCGCGCCCGCGGAGTGGTGTTCGAGGAGTACGACCTGCCGGGGATCAGGACGGTGAACGGGATCGCCCAGGTCGACGGGAACTATCCCAGCAAGGGAGGCGTGGGCGAGAAGGGCGCGTGGTTCAGGGACAGCGAGGGGAACCTGCTCGGCATCGGGCAGCCGATCCGCTGAGGCTCCATCGCCGCGCCGTCCTCCGTGGGCGTGCGCGGCTTCGCGGCAACCTTCGTGCAGGTGCCGCACGCATCCCAGGGAATGCCTCACTTTCGACCCGACTCCACCGCCGGCCAGCCTTGTCCAATACCATACAGCCGTCCGGACGAAAAACCGTGATCGCCGCGGGGCGTGGGCTGGCGAAGGCGCTGGTCCGCTTTGTCCGCGCCCGCTGGAAGTCGCTCCTTCTGCTCTTTCTCGGCGTGGCCATTCCACTGGTCGCTTTCGGCGCACTGGCGGAGGACGTGTGGAGCCGCGGCGGCATCGGGTGGGACGAGCCGATCCTGCGCTGGATGCACCGCCACGCCACCCCGGGGCGTGACGCCGCGATGGTGTTCATCAGCGCCATTGGCCACGAGTGGGGCGTGGTGCCGCTGTCGATCCTGTTCTTCTTCGTCCTGCTGGCCCTGCGCCGCCGCGGCAACGCGCTCTTCTTCGCGGTGGCGATGGTGGGCGCGGGAACATTGAACACGGGCGCGAAGCTGCTCTTTCGCCGCACCCGCCCCGAGCTGTGGATGCCTGTCGCGCCGGAGCGCAGCTACAGCTTTCCCAGCGGGCACTCCATGGGCTCCATGGCCTTCGTGGCCGCGCTGGCGGTGCTGGCGTGGCCCACGCGCTGGCGCTGGTGGGCCATTGTCCTGGGCGGCGTGTTCACCCTGCTGGTGGGGTGCTCGCGCGTATACCTGGGGGTGCACTTTCCCTCGGACGTAGTTGCCGGGTGGTCGGCGTCGCTGGCGTGGGTGCTGGGGTTGAGCCACGTGGCGTACGGACGCCTGGTCAAGCCGCGCCCCCGTTCCACCCCCGTCGCCGCCGGCCCGGACCCGGCCCCGAAGCCCCCTGCCGGACCCTGAGCGGAGTCTGGATGCCCGGACTCGGGAAACAGATTGGGTCTCACACAGAGTCAACAGAGTCAACAGAGTGAAGTTTTCGTGCGAGGATCGATCTTCGTATCGCATCGGATGATGAGAAGAGCGGAGGCGCGGGAGCACGTCGCGCGGCACGAGAAAACTCTGTTGACTCTGTTGACTCTGTGTGAGGAATCGTCTTTCCCGGGGTTCGGCAGCAGCCCTCGAAACGGTTGGTTTGCAACGATGCGGTAACGAGGGGCCGGATCGCGACACCTCCGCCGCCCGACGTCCGTACTCGTGCGCGCCGGGCGGGCTGGTCCCGTCACCGGCCGGCGGGTAGATTGGCCGCGAATGCCCCCGCCGTTCCACCACCCCGCGAAACGTCCATGCCCCGACGCTACGACGACCTTCAGCCGGAGGAGCTGCCCGAGGTGCTGCGCGAGGCCGTCCGCCGGCAGGAGGTGGACGAGCGCGAGCGCGAGGTGCGGCTGGACCGCGAAAGCTACGCGCAGGCCGCGGAGGAGATGGGGATCTCTCGCGCCGAGCTGGACCGCGCCGCCGCCGAAGCGCACACCGCCACCGTCGCGCGCATCCGCCGCGGCCGGCGCATCCGCAACACCGTGGCGGGCGCCGTCGCGGCGGTGCTCGTCGCGGCCGGCACATACCGCGTCGCCAATCCGCCGCCCCCGGAGCCCGTCGCCTGGACCTTTCAGAACGACGCGCAGGCGTGGTCCGGCGACTTCAACGCCCGCTCCACGGGGAGCGCGCGGCAGGAGGGCGGGCACGGGGTGATCGTGGTGGAGCGCTTTGTGGCGGAGGACGACGGGCGCTACTGGGCCAACCTCAACACCGCCTCCGTCCCCGCCTCCCTGGAGGGGCACGAGACGGTCACCCTGCGCATCCGCGGCGACGGCGGGCTGGGCGAGGCGCGCATCTTCATCGAGAACGGCCCCACGGAGCGCTGGAGGTCCCCGCCCATCCCCGTGGAAACGGAGTGGCGCACCATCCAGCTGCGGATGGACCAGTTCGAGCACCAGACCCGCATCGACACGCGCTCCGCCTGGCGCGGGCGCGGCGGCGGCGAGCCCGGCACGGTGACGGGCGTATCCCTCAAGGTAGGCCACCCCTTCAATCCCACGGATGCCCGAGGCCGCGTCGAGGTGGACGACCTCCGGATCGAGTAGCGGGTCCCCCCGCACCGCTCCGGACGCGCCCGATCCCTTTGGCGTGCACGCCGTCCACGCGCTGCGCCTGGACGGGCGCACGCACACGGCCGCCGACCCGCGCGCCCTGCGCCGCCTCGACGGCGCGCCGCGCGGGGTGGACCCGGCCGCGTTGCACGGCTACCTCTGCTTCTCCCACCCGCCCGGTCCCCGCACCCTGTTCGCCGGCGTGGAGCGCGTGCCGCCGCCCGCGCCCTGGCACGAGGCCGCCGCGCCGGCGGACGAGGAGAGCGCCGTCCGCCGCCTGCGCGCGCTGCTGGGCGCGTCCGTGGAGCGGATGCTGGGCGGGGAGCGCGACGTGGGCGTCTACCTTTCCGGCGGGCTGGACAGCAGCCTGGT
>DASQBH010000667.1:0-2535 GCA_035635315.1 Longimicrobium sp. | reverse complement strand
GGTGGAGCGCGCCCGCGCGGGCGGCGATCATCGGCGGCCTGTGCATCGCGCTCTGGCTGAGCGAGTGGGTGCCCGTCTGGGTCCCCACCCTCGTGCTCTGGGCGGCGACGCCGCTGCTGCTGGGCTCGCAGGGCGGCGAGTTTGCCCCGCTGCGCGTGCTGGCGTGGTCGGTGGACCCGGTGCTCGCGCTGTTCTTCGGCGGCTTCGCCCTCGCCGCGGCGGCGGGGCGGCACGGCGCGGACCGGCTGGTGGCCGCGGGTGCCCTGCGCCTTTCGCACGGCAGCGCCATGCGCACCATCGCCCTGGCCGCGCTGGCCACCGCGGCGCTGTCGATGTGGATGTCGAACATCGCCGCCGCGGCGCTGATGCTGGGCGCCTTCAAGCCGGTGCTGGACGGCGAGCCGCGCGACGGCTCGCTGCGCCGCGGGATCCTGCTCGGCATCGCCATGGCGGCGAACGTGGGCGGCATCGCCACGCCCGTGGGCACCGGACCGAACGGGATCGCCATCGCGGCGGCGGAGCGCGCCCGGCACATCACCTTCGTCCACTGGATGGCGTTCGGCGTCCCCCTCACCCTGGGGCTGCTGGTCGCCGTCCTCCTGCTGATCGCCGTCTGGCTGCGTCCCGCCGGCCAGGTGCGGCTGCCGCCGGGCTCGCTGGACGGCCCGCGTGGCCGGGTGCGCACGCTCGGCGCGGTGTTCGGCGCCACCGTGCTCCTCTGGCTCACCGAGACCCTCCACGGCGTCCCTGCCTGGCAGGTTGCGCTGGGGGCCGCCGCCGCGCTGCTCCTGCTGGGCCTGCTGCGCCCGGGCGACCTGCTGCGCATCGACTGGGCGACGCTGGTGCTCATCGCCGGCGGAATCGCGCTGGGCGCGCTGCTGGACCACTCCGGGCTGATGCGGCTGATGGCGGATCAGCTTCCCCTGGCCGGCGCGCCGCCCACGCTGCGCATCCTGCTGCTCTGCCTGCTGAGCGCGTTCCTCTCGGCGCTGATGAGCAATACGGGGACGGCCACGCTGCTGGTCCCCCTGGCCGTCGCCATGATCGGGACGCCGTCCGCCGCGGTGCTGGTGGCCGTGGCAGCCTCGCTGGGCGTCCCCTTCGTCACCAGCACGCCGCCCAACGCCATGGCCTTCGGCGCGGGGTTGCGCGCGCGAGACCTGCTGGTCCCCGGCCTGATCATCATGCTCGGCGGCTGCCTGGTGGTGGCGTTCACCGGCCCCTGGGTGCTGCGGCTGATGGGCGTGCCGTGAGCCCCTTGCTCCCGTCGCGCGAAACCATGTCATCCTGAGGGAGCGCAGGCGCAGAACCTTCAGTACCACAACCGCTTGCGCGCGACCGAAGGACCTTCTCTCCGCCATCGTGAGGCATGATCCGCGGCAGGAATCCAGCTCCCGCGGCCCTGCCGGCAAGGTCCTTCGGTCGGCGCCAGGGTATTCCGTATCAGCAGGTTGAGGAGCGGCGCCTCCCTCAGGATGACATGGCTTGCGCGATGGATTCCATCAGCCGCGAGATCATGGGGGGCGCGTGAACCGCGCCGCGAGGCGATCCGCGTCCCCGATCAATCCTCCGCCGCCTTTGCCATCGCCCGTCGGGCGGCGGCGAAGCAGAGGACGGCGAGCGCCAGCAGCGGCAGCAGGAGCCGCGCGGTGTCCGGCATCCGCCCGAAGAGCAGGGAGGTGCGCAGCGCGTCGGAGACCAGCGTGAGCGGGTTCCAGGCTGCCACCCCCGCCAGCCAGCCCGGCATCTGCCGCGCGGGAACGAGCGCGGTGCTGGTGAAGAGCAGCGGCATGTTCACCACGTGGACGAACACGGCCATGCTCTCCTGCGCGCGCGTCTTAAGCGCGATCCAGCACGAGAGGCTGGCGTACGCCGCCGCGAACGCCGCCAGTCCCAGGGCGGAGACGAACACGGCGCCCCAGTCGATCCACAGCCGCGCCCCCAGCAGCCTGCCGATGATGCCGACGACGAGCGCCTGCGCCAGCAGCCGCGCCACGTCCGCCGTCAGCTTGCCGCCCAGCATCCAGCCGGGATACGGCGTCGCGCGGGCCATCCGCTGCGCGAACCCCGTCTGCAGGTCGCGCACGACCTCGATCCCCGCCTGCGACGCGCCGAACAGCACCGTCATGGCGCAGATGCCGGGGAGCACGAAGGTCAGGTAGGGGATGCGAAAGTACCCCGGCCCCAGGTCGTAGCGGTGGAACAGGAACCCGAAGATCAGGATCCAGAACAGCGGCTGCACAAAGCTGAACGTGAGCGGCACCGGCCGCCGCAGCGTCTTGGTCCAGCTTCGCCGCGCCGTCTGCCCCAGCACGTGGATCGGCGCCGCGTTCATGCCGGCCCCCTGCGTTCGCTCCGGGAGCGATTGCAATCGCCCCTGGAAAATCGCGAAATCCGCCTTCGCGGATTGGTTGTGGACGCTCCGGTGCGTGGGAAACCGCACACAGTCGGGCCGCCGAGGCCGCACCAGGAGCGATTGAAATCGCCGCTGGAAAATCGCAAAGTCCGCCTTCCCGGTTTGGTAGCGGACGCTCC
>DASQBH010000666.1:0-2187 GCA_035635315.1 Longimicrobium sp. | reverse complement strand
GGTGGAGGTGGACCCGGCCGGGGGCGACGTGGCGAGGCAGCTGTACGCGCGCGTCGATCCGCTGCATTACCACATGGACCTGGGCCGGGCGCCCCTGGTGCGTGCCTACGTGGGCCGCCAGGCCGTCGCGGGGCGGTGGGGGCTGCTGCTGCTGCTGCACCACATGGTGAGCGACCACACCACGGCGGACGTGCTGCGCGAGGAGATGGAGGCGCACCTGGACGGCCGCGCGGCGCAGCTGCCGGCCCCGCTCCCGTTCCGCAACTACGTGGCGCAGGCGCGGCTGGGGGTGAGCCGCGCGGAGCACGAGGCGTTCTTCCGCGAGCTGCTGGGGGACGTGGACGAGCCGACGGCGCCGTTCGGGCTGCGCGAGGTGCGGGGGGACGGGCTGGGGCTGGAGCAGAGGACGCTGCGGGTGGAGGAGGAGCTCGGGGCGCGGCTGCGGGAGCGTGCGCGGCGGCTGGGGGTGAGCGTGGCGGCGGTGTGCCACGTGGCGTGGGCGCAGGTGCTGGCGCGGGTCTCGGGCCGGAGCGACATCGTCTTCGGGACGGTGCTTTTCGGGCGGATGCAGAGTGGGGAGGGAGCGGACCGGGTGCTGGGTCCGTTCATCAACACGCTGCCGGTGCGGATCCGGGTGGCGGAGGAAGGTGCGGAGGCGAGCGTTCGCCGGACGCAGGCGCTGCTGGCGAGCCTGGTGCGGCACGAGCATGCGCCGCTGGCGCTGGCGCAGCAGGCCAGCGGGGTGCCGGCGCCGGAGCCGCTGTTCTCGGCGCTCTTCAACTACCGGCATGCCGGAGGTGGAGGAGGAAAAAGCTCTGCGCGCGGGCCCGGGCAGGCCTTGCGGGTCGTGGAGCGTTCGAACTACCCGCTCAACCTTTCCGTGAACGACTGGGGAGAGGCGTTCTCCCTGTCGGTGCAGGCGGAGGCGGAGGTGGGCGCGGAGCGGGTGTGCGCGCTGATGCACACGGCGCTTGCGGGGCTGGTCGAGGCGCTGGAAGAGGCGCCGCAGCGGCCGCTGCGGAACATCGAGGTGCTCCCGGATGCCGAGCGGCGGCAGGTACTGGAGGCGTGGAACCGGACCGAAGCGGAGTACCCGTCGGATCGCTGCATCCACGAGCTGTTCGAGGCGCAGGCGGCGCGCACGCCGGATGCCCCGGCGGTCCAGTTCCAGGGCGAGACCCTCAACTATCGTGAGCTGAACGAACGGGCGAACCGGTTGGCGCACTACCTCGCCGGTCTCGGTGTCCGGCCGGAGACGCGGGTCGCGATCTGCCTGGAGCGGGGGCCGGAGATGGTCGTCTCCGTCCTGGCCGTGCTCAAGGCCGGCGGTGCGTACGTCCCGCTGGACCCCGCCTATCCCGCGGAGCGGCTTGCGTTCATGCTGGCCAACGCGGCCGTGCCCGTGCTGGTGACGCAGGAATCACTGCGTGCGGCGCTCTCCGCCGGCAACGGCGTCACGGTCGTGAGCGTGGACGGGGACGGGGAGTCGATCGCGGCGCAGTCTGCCGGGAACCCGGAACGCGGCGTCTCGCCCGGGCATCTGGCGTACGTGATCTACACCTCCGGCTCCACGGGGACGCCCAAGGGGGTGATGGTGCAGCACCGCTCCCTGGCCAATCTGCTGGCCGCCACGCGGGCGGCGTTCGGCGTCGGCGAGGGCGACGTGATGCCGGCGCTGGCGTCGTACGCCTTCGACATCTGGCTCTTCGAGGCGCTGCTGCCGCTCACCTCCGGCGGCTCGGTGCGCCTGGTGGCGCGCGACCGGGTGCTGGACGTCCCTGCCCTGCTGGAGGAGATCGCGGACGCCACGCTCGTTCACGCGGTCCCCGCGCTGATGCGGCAGGTGGTCCAGGCGGAGCGCGAGAGGCCCCGGCTCACCCGGCTGCGGCGCGCCTTCGTGGGTGGCGACCGGGTGCCGGACGACCTGCTGGCGGAGATGCGGGAGGCGCTCCCCGGGACGGAGTCGCACGTCCTCTACGGCCCCACCGAGGGGACCATCCTGGCTTCCGTGCACCCCGTCCCGGCGGACGGGATGGGGGAGGGGCACCCGATCGGCCGCCCCTTGGGGAACGTGCGCCTGTACGTCTGCGACGCGTTCGGCAGCCCACAGCCGGCGGGCGCCCCCGGTGAGCTCCTGATCGGAGGGGCGGGGGTGGCGCGCGGCTACCTGGGGCGCTCCGCGATGAC